>CAYNMY010000051.1:0-8818 GCA_964398275.1 uncultured Armatimonadia bacterium
CCCAGAAGCACTCATAAGACAACCACCAAGCGCTGCCCTCCTCGGGGACGACGGCCACCAGTATGGTCTCACGGCACGGAGATGGCGCCAACCACCCGCAGCCCGCCACGGCAGCGACTAACACTATCCCAGCGACGTGGCGAACACGTCCGAGACGCACTGTCACTCAGCACCTTCGGTTTTCCCATCCCCCGGGCCCGAGGCGGTCGAGCCGCCGCTCACACCGAACAGGCACTTGGCCAGCTCGGTACAGTATCCGGCAACGTCATTCACTACGGCGTGCGCGCGGGTGAGGCAGCCGTGGACAAGCTGGGATAGGCTGGCGGAGGGGGACACGGGCCGTGGCGGCGGCGATGAGGTGATGATTAGCCGTTCGCCGGGCTTCAGCGCGCCCAACTCGCTGCGCGCCGCTAGTTCCTGCCCGGCATCGGTTTCGAGGTACGCGGCAGCATCAGCCAACTGATCGTTCTGCTGGGCAAGCTGGTCACTCTCACTGCGCAGATGCAGGAGCTGGCAGGACAGGCAAATGGCGCGGTAAGCGGGGTGGAAGATGCGGCCCTGAGTGCCGAACATCAGGGCGACCAGGGCCACAATCAGCAGTACTCGGCCCGGGGAACGCAGACGGATGCTGCGCAAAACGATGCCCTCTGACTGGCGCCCCTCCTGAGCCAAGGCGGTTGCTCCATTGCTGCAAAGTAGGCTGCGAATGCTGCGGCAACACGCGACTGCCTAATATGCTAACGGTTTTGCGAGGATATGTCAACTGGTGTGACGAGGACTCAGGACGCAGGAAGACAGCGACGTCGCCCCCGGCCCGGCGCATGTCGGAGAGCGGACAAACAGAATGTAGGGGCGAAAGTTCGCCAGAACTTCCGCCCGTTGTTCTGACATGGGATTGTTGACCCCAGGCGGATGTGCCACGCCTGCAGCATAGCACTTGCCCACCCAGACGGCAATGGCAATCGCGACAGGAATGTCGCTCCTACCGTGTCGAGATGTACTCTGGTCGCGACAGGCCTTCGCGTGCCGCAGCAGGCTATGGCCTGCGAAGGCAGGAATGTCGCTCCTACCATTGCCCAGCTCATGGATTAAGTCAGGTTGTAGAAGACCTCGCGGCCGCGATATTCGGCGGTCTCAGCGAGCTCTTCTTCGATGCGCAGCAGTTGATTGTACTTGGCCACCCGGTCGCTGCGCGCCGGCGCGCCGGTCTTGATCTGCCCGGCGTTGGTCGCGACCACCAGGTCAGCTATAGTCGAGTCGCTGGTCTCGCCGCTGCGGTGGGAGACCACTGCCGTCATCTGTGCGCGCTGGGCCATCTGGATGGCGTTCAGGGTCTCGGTCACGGTCCCGATCTGATTGAGCTTGATGAGGATGGAGTTGATGGCCTTCTCCTCAATGGCCCGCCCGAGGATAGCGGTATTGGTCACCGTCAGGTCGTCGCCGACGATCTGGACGCTCGCGCCCAGCTTCTCGCACAGCTTCGGCCAGTTCTCCCAGTCGTTTTCGTCCAGGCCGTCTTCAACGGAGATAATCGGATACCGCCCACACAGCTCAGCGTAGAAGTCAATCATCTCTGCTGAGCTTAGCTCGCGGCCCTCACCGGCCAGGACATACTTGTCCTTGTCTTTGTCAAAGAAGGAACTGGCTGCCGGGTCGAGCGCGATGCAGATCTGACTGTCGGGCTCGTAGCCGGCTGCCTCGATGGCCTCAATGATGACCTGTAGTGCCTCTTCGTTGGAACTCAAGTCCGGCGCAAAGCCGCCCTCGTCGCCGACGGCAGTGCTCAGGCCCCGATCCTTCAGGACGCTCTTGAGTGCGTGATACGTCTCCGCGCACATCCGCAGGGCCTCGCAGAAGCTGTCGGCACCGACGGGCATAATCATGAACTCCTGGAGGTCCACGTTATTGTCGGCATGCTCGCCGCCGTTCATAATATTCATCATCGGCACCGGCAGCAGCCTGGCGTTGACGCCGCCGATGTACCTATACAGGGGCAGCTCCAGGGCGGCAGCCGCCGCCTTGCAGGCCGCCAGGGACACGCCCAGGATGGCATTGGCGCCCAGGTTACCCTTGTTAGGTGTGCCGTCCAGTTCGCAGAGCAGACCGTCTATCGCGACCTGCTCAGTGGCGTCGATCCCAACAATCTCGGGGGCGATCTTTTCGTTGACGTTGGCGACAGCCTGGAGCACGCCTTTGCCCAGGTAGCGGCTATCATCGCCGTCGCGCAGCTCAACAGCCTCACGCTCACCCGTCGAAGCGCCCGAGGGGACCGCCGCGCGGCCTATCGCCCCGCAGGCCAGACCGACTTCGACCTCGACGGTGGGATTACCCCGGGAGTCGAGAATTTCACGCCCATCCACGGATTCTATTGTTGTCATCACGGTCATCCTTTCTATCTCGGTACGCGGGCCGTCTCTCCCCCGCCCAGATGGACAGGCGAGACGCCTGTCCTACCTACACCAGCGCCCTATTTTGTCTTATCGCGGGTTCTGCAGTTGCGCCTGGGCGGCGGCGAGGCGGGCGATGGGCACCCGCAGCGGCGCGCAGCTCACATAGTCAAGACCTATCTCATGGCAGAAGGCTACCGAGCGCGGCTCGCCGCCGTGCTCGCCGCATATCCCGAGCTCCAGGCTTTCGTTGGCGGCTCGGCCTCTGTCCACGGCAATGCGCATCATCTCGCCGACGCCGTCCCGGTCAATTGACTCAAACGGGCTGACCTCAATGATGCGCTGGGCGATATAGGCGGGAATGAACTTGCCCTCCACATCGTCGCGGCTGAAGCCAAAGGCCATCTGGGTGAGGTCGTTGGTGCCGAAGCTGAAGAACTCAGCGATCCGGGCGATATCGTCAGCCACGAGGCAGGCCCGTGGGATCTCAATCATCGTTCCGATTATGCACTCCACCTCGACGCCCTGCTCGTCTATGACCTGCTTGGCGACTTCCTCGGAGTATGCTTTGGTGATCTCCAGTTCGCCGAGGATGCCAACCAGCGGGATCATCACCTCGGGGACGGGGTCGTAGCCTTCCTTTTTGAGCTGGCAGGCAGCCTCGAAGATAGCGCGAACCTGCATCTTGTAGATCATGGGGAAGGTGATGCCCAGTCGGCAGCCGCGATGCCCGAGCATCGGGTTGAGTTCGTGAAGGTTGGCGGCGATATCCCGGATCTCCTCGGGGGTCTTGCCGCTGATCTCGGCGGCTGCCTCAATGCCTGCTTGATCTTTGGGCAGGAATTCGTGCAGCGGCGGGTCCAGCAGCCGGATAATAACCGGAAGTCCATCCATCGCCTTGAGAATGCCGTAGAAGTCCTCCCGCTGGTACGGGAGCAGAGCATTGGCCGCTTCCGTCATATCCTCTTCGGAGTCGGACAGGATCATCTTCTGGAAGTTGAGCAGGCGGTCTTCGCCGAAGAACATATGCTCGGTGCGAGTCAGGCCGATGCCGGCAGCGCCCAGGTCGCGGGCCAGTGTCGAATCCTCGGGCGTATCGGCGTTAGTGCGAACACCCATCACGCGGACCTCGTCGGCCCAGGGCATGAACATGGTAAAGTACTGGTAATCCTCGGACTCTTCGGGAGCCATCGTCCCACGCAACACCTGGATGATGTCGGAGTCGGTGGTCGCGACATCGCCGAGCATAACCTCGCCGGTCGCACCATCAATGGAGACATAATCGCCCTCTTTGACGAGGTTGCCATTCACCTCGAACTGCTTCTGGTCGTAGGCCAACTCGACAGCGCCACAGCCGACCACGCAGGGCTTGCCCATCTGCCGGCCCACTACGGCGGCGTGGGAAGTCTTGCCGCCCAGGACGGTGAGGATACCCTGGGAGGCAGCCATGCCGCGGATGTCATCGGGCGAAGTCTCGTGGCGCACCAAAACGACGCGCTGGCCCTGCTCGGCCCACTCGACGGCCTCCTCGGAGGTGAAGACGACTTGGCCGGCAGCAGCACCCGGAGAAGCGGCGACGCCGGTGGCTACGGCCTCCGGCTTGGCTCCCGGGTCAAACTGGCGGTGCAGAATCTGGTCGAGCTGGTCGGGCTCCACCAGCATTACCGCCTCCTCCTCGGTGATGAGGCCCTCTTCGACCATGTCCACCGCGATCTTAATCGCGGCGCGGGCAGTACGCTTCCCGTCGCGGGTCTGGAGCATCCACAGCTTGCCCTGCTCGACGGTGAACTCGACGTCCTCCATATCGTGGTAGAACTTCTCGAGCTTATCACAGATGTCCGCAAACTCCTGGTAGATCTCGGGCATCTGCTTCTCCAGCTCCGCGATTGGCACGGGGGTGCGGATACCGGCGACGACGTCTTCGCCCTGGGCATTGAACAGATAGTCGCCGTAGATTTCCCTGTCGCCGGTCGCCGGGTCGCGGGTGAAGGCGACGCCGGTGCCACTGTCCTCGCCCAGGTTACCGAATACCATTGTCTGGACGTTGACCGCGGTGCCCAGGTCGTGGGGAATGCGGTTCAGTTCACGATAAGCGATGGCCCGGTCATTCTCCCAGGACCCAAAGATTGCGCGGATCGAGCCGAGAAGCTGTTCAAGGGGCTCGGTGGGGAAGTCTTCACCCAGGTGCTGTCGGTAGACCTCTTTCTCGCAGGCCACAACCTTCTTGAGGCCTCCGGCGGAGACGTCTGTATCGTCGGTGACGCCCTCTTCTTCCTTAACCTGGTCCAGGCACTCTTCAAATAGCCTGCGCTCCACGCCCCGGACGACGTTGCCGTACATCATGATGAGGCGGCGGTAGGCGTCCCAGACGAAGCGCTCGTCACCGGTAAGCTTGACCATGCCCTCCGCCACTTCGTCGTTGAGTCCGAGGTTGAGGACAGTGTCCATCATACCAGGCATGCTGAATTTCGAGCCGGACCGAACCGAGACCAGCAAGGGATTGGCCGGATTGCCGAACTGCCTACCGACCCATTCTTGCAGGCTGCTGAGGGCCTGCGCCAGTTCGTGGTCGAAGTCGTCAGGCAGTCTGTTAGTATTGACATATTCGATACAGGTGTCGGTAGTGATGGTGAAGCCAGGCGGCACGGGGATGTCCGCGTTGGTCATCAGGCACAGGTTGGAGCCCTTACCACCCAGCAGGTCTTTCAGCCCGCGCCCCTCATCTGCCAGCCTGGCGCTGAGCACATCCATATCATCGTTATACAAATAACATCGCTTGAACTCTGACATATCTGACCCTCCTAGTATTATGCTACTGCAAACATGCCTCTATCAATCTGTTTCACTCGAAATTGGCTCCGAGCTTGCCAGTTCGGAGTATTCGTCACGTACCTTACGCGCTATCGGGCGCTGCGGAAGCTGCAAGATGCGGTACTTGCGCACGCTCATCCCGATCCGGAGGGTAATCTCCTGGCCCACCTCGACCGAAGTTGACGCTTTGGCCGACTTGCCACCGACTTCGACCAGCCCCTGCTCACAGGCTTGCTTGGCTTGGGTGCGGCGAGGGATACGTCCCGAATTAGCCAGGAACACGTCAAGTCGCATTGCTCTCGGCGGCCTTGGCCGCTTCCCAGAGCTTATCGAGCTCTGCCAGAGTCATATCCGACAGCTTCTCGCCCTGCACGGTGGCTGTGCGCTCCACTTCACGGAAGCGCTGCCCGAACCGGGCATTGCCCTGGCGCAGGGCCTCCTCAGCAGGGACGTGCAAGAACCGGGCCAGGTTGACTACCGCAATTAGCAGGTCACCGACTTCGTGGACTATTGCGTCATGATCACCACTGTCCGCGGCTTCCCGCAGCTCCTCTGTCTCCTCGGACAGCTTGGCCCAGGGACCGGAGATGTCGTCCCAGTCAAAGCCCACCTTCGCCGCGTTTTCTTGCAGTTTCTGGGAACGCTGCAAAGCGGGCAGTGACCGGGGGATACCGTCGAGCGCGGACTCACGCGGCTCGGTCCCCACTTCGTGCTGCTTCAAGTGCTCCCAGTTGCGCAGTACTTCGTCGCTGTCGGCAACCGCCACATCACCAAAGACGTGCGGGTGGCGGTACACGAGCTTTTCGCTGATGCGCTGCAAAACGTCCTGAACATCAAAAGTGCCCTCTTCGGCGGCGATCTGGGCGTGGAGTAATACCTGGAGCAGGACGTCGCCCAATTCGGCACACAGCTTACTGTCTTCGTGGTCGTCAATGGCCTCGAGAGCCTCGTAGACCTCTTCTATGAAGTACTGCTTCAAGCTGGCGTGGTCCTGCTCGCAGTCCCATGGACAACCTCCGGGGCCGCGTAGCTTCGCCACAATCTGTACCAGACGGTCGAACTCGTCCATGTTGACCAGTCTACTATCACCAACCAGCAACCGCGCAGCGCCCGGTTGCCGGTGGCATGACATGAGCACGGGAGGACAACGTTTCTAATCGCCTTCGCTTTCGGTCGGCTGTGGTGTCTCCGGCTCCTCGGTGGGGGGAGCCGACGGAGCTGGCGCTGCGGAGGGTGCAGTCTCGGGGACTAAACTCTCCGGCTGCTCGCTCTCCTCACCAAATTCGGGCAGCTCCTGGGGCCCAGCATACAGCTCGCTGAGTTCCTGGAACTCCGGGATGACGATCTTGACTACAGCCTGCTCACGCAGTTGCTTGAGGAGCTTATCCATGGGGGACGCGTTGGCTCGTTTGTACTCTTTGGTTACCTGTGGTTTGGCCGACTCAAAGGTGGCCTTCTCGGCCGCCTTGCGGTCCTCAATCAGGATAATATACCAGCCCCCGTCGGTCTCGATCGGCCCCACAACTTCCCCCACAGGGGTGGTTCTGGCCGCCTCGCGCAGCTCCATGGGATAGAGTTCCTTAATCGCCGTCTCCCGGCGCTGACCACCGTACTGGCGGCTCGGCACAATTGAGTACTGGCTGACCACATTGGAGAAGCTGGCGCCCTCCTGCTGCAGTGCCGCCCCAGCCTCCTCGGCATGTTTATTGCTGATGGTTACCAGTTCCTTAAGCGTTACCCGTAGCGGCTTGTCGTACCTGGCCTTGTGCTGTTCGTAGTACGCCATGAGCTTTTCGTCAGTGACCGGAATGTCTTTGGTCGCCAGCATCTCGACCTTCATATTCAGTTCGAGCTTGTCGCGCAGTTCCTGGGCAGTAATGCCGCGACTGTCCAGGTACTGGACGAAGGCGTCGCGGCTGGGGAAGTCGGCCTGCATCTTCTGCAGTTCGGCGCCAATTTCCTCCTCCGCCAACTCCAAACCGGCCTTGTCGAAGGCATCCTCAATGACCTGGCGGTCAATCATCTCCGCCAGGACTTGCTTGCCGAATACTTCCTTGAGCCGGGACATGAACTCTGTCTCGGTGACGCGCTGGTTGTTAACCACCGCCACCGGCCTCTCGCCACAACCCACCACAGCCCCTAATGCGCATGCAAAAACAAAAAACAGAAGTGCAAACAGGTTAGTTCGTGCGAACACGGTAGAGTTTAGCTCCTTTCGCAGAACGCCACCACCCCAAGTGGTAATCGCGGGACATTATATCATAACCGCTTCCAAAAGCAAAGGTAGCTTGTCAAGCGCCGCCGAACGTGATATGCTGGACAAACAATCCTGGGCCAAGGGGGTTAACGGATTGAGTGAACTGAAGCGTTTCGGCATTGCTATGGACGCCTCGCTACTGGCCGACTTCGACGAGCTGATCAAGCAGACCGGCTACCAGAATCGCTCGGAGGCCATCCGCGATCTCGTCCGTGACCACCTGGTGGAGAGCCAGTGGCGCAACCCCCATGCCCCTGTGGTCGGCACCATTACTGTGGTCTATGACCACCATGCCTCGGACATCGAACACCGCCTGACGCATTTGCAGCACGAGCATCCCGAGCATATCTGCGCCAGTACCCACGTCCACCTGGATCACGACAATTGCCTGGAGGTCGTCGTCGTCCGGGGCCCGAGCGAGACCATTCGGGAGCTGGCTGGTCAACTGATCGCCAGCCGCGGGGTCAAGCACGGAAAGCTGGTCTGCACAACCTCCGGGGCTGACCTGCACTGACCAGGAGACCGGGCAGGATTATTGGCGGTGGTGGCGAACTAACCAAGCAGATACCAGTGGTTCCGTACCGTCTTGAAAAGGTAGGTGTCTGAGATATGCAGCCGTGGATGCTCTGGATGATAGTTGGGCTTGTCCTGCTGATCATCGAGCTGAGTATGATGAGCCTGTTCCTGCTGTGGATAGCGATCGGGGCCTTCGTGGCCGGGATAGTGGCGGTCTTTGTGCCAATCGCCTGGGTCCAGTGGCTGGTCTTTGGCCTTTCCAGCTTGATTCTCCTTATCGCCACCCGGCCGTTTGCCCATTCCGTCCACGCGAGCGTCACCACGCCGTCCAACGTGGACGCGATGATCGGGGCCAACGCGATGGTCATTGAGACCATTGATCCGCTGAAGAACATCGGGCGTGTGCGCATCGGCTCCGACGAGTGGCGGGCGCGCGCCGATGAGACGATTCCCGTCGAATCCTGGGTGGAGGTAACCGGGGTGAAGGGCACAACGCTGCGAGTTCGACCCGTGGAGGAAGAGTCTGAGGACACAGATGAAAGTGTCGAATAGAGTGCATCTATAATGCGACTGCCCGATTAGTCGCATATCTGAAAGGAGCACGGCATTATGGAACCGGGAACAGTATTTCTGATGGTGGTGTTCGGCATTGTCGTGATGGTCGTCATCGGCAAGGCAGTGTATGTGATCAAGCAGCACGAACGAGGCGTGATAGCTACCTTTGGCAAGTACACGCGAACGGCCGAGCCGGGGGTGAACTTAATACTCCCCTTTTTCCAGACCCTGCAGCACGTGGACAGGCGCGAGACGGTGCTGGACGTCATTCCCCAGGCCGTTATCACCAAGG
>CAYNMY010000052.1:0-8781 GCA_964398275.1 uncultured Armatimonadia bacterium
AGATGGAAGTCCAGGCCCTGCCCAACTACACCACGCAGGCCGAGGTCAATCGCCTCGCGCAGGAGATCTTCGCCGAGCGCTCGCGGCGTCCGGAGTTCATACATATCCTGACGCCGCTGGAGCCGCAGATGAAAAGCGGGCAGGTCCTGGCCGTGCGCGGGGCCGAGCAGGTCGGCGCCGGTGGGCAGCTCTACCGCATCGCCGCGCTCCAGCACAAGGTCCAGCGTCGCCCGGATCGCCTGGCCGTCACCAGCCTCAAAGCCCGCTGGCTGGGCGAGGATAGTGGATAGTGGATAGTGGATAGTGGATAGTGAACGGCAAGCAGCGTACAACTACGCTTCATTTCGTAGGAGCGACATTCTTGTCGCGACCAAGAACGCTACAACGGGCGGATGTTGCTACCGCAACATTCGCCCCTACGAACAACCACGGCCTGCAGGTGCACACCGGGCATCTCTACGGCTTTCAAACACTTCTCATTGAGGCGGCGCAAACCAATGTCTGATGTCGCAGCAATTCGTGAACAGATTGATCGCCGCATCCGCCCCGGGCAGGTGAATACGGCCACCGTCACCAGCCGTACGCCCGGCGCGCAGACCATCGGCTCGACCCGGACCACCGCCGCCAACCGCTACGACTGGGCCGAGACCGAAAACTACCGCTATGCGCTCTACGGGCGGAGTAGGTACGGGGTGGGAAGATACCTCGAAGTGGTTTAGAAGGAATCGGATGCAGGACACGACATAACGCCAGCCTCACCCCCGGCCCCTCTCCCTGTGGGAGAGGGGTGAACGACCTGCTATCCCACAGCCAGATGGACGGAGGTTAATATATGGCCACACAGACTGAACATTACGGGCTGGCGGCAGATGTCGTCACCGACGACTTCGTCCAGCCCGATCATCAAAACCGACTCGCCGAGACGCTAGACCGGGTGGTCGGTAACGTCGTCAAGCAACTGCTTTCCGCCGGCGTCTACAGCGGCTGGCTGATCCAGGAAGACAAGACCGTCGCCGCCGGCCAGGGCCTGGTGCAGGGCTGCTGGTGCGGCACAGCGACCAGCCAGGAGATCACCGGCCTGCAGAACGACTCGGTCAACTACGTCTTCGCCGTGGCGACCAGCCAGTCGGCCCCCGACGGCGCGATTGACTTCAGCGCGCAACTGACCGCCGAGGGCCCCAGCGGCAGCGTCTATCTGGGCAGCGTCGAACTCGACGCCGAGGGCGACGTGGTGGCGATTGACAATACCGCCGACGCCGACCGGGGCTGCTTCCCGTTGAAGACGAACACGGTGAGCGGCAGCGGGGAAACCGAGGCAGTGCCGGGCGGCGCGCAGGTCAGTTTCGCGGTAGACCACGCAGAGCTGGCGAGCTTCCTGGTGCCTGGAGCGATCGAGTTTGCGGTCGAAGGCGACGACTTTGAGATCGAGCTGCGCAAGACCTATCAGAAAGCGCAGTTCGAGGTGGTTGCCACCAACCAGAGCAGCTACCCGCGCGACCTGAGCTACTCCTGGCAGCGCTGGGGCATCGTCGAGTGAACCAGGGGCAGGCTGACGTGACCGTGCAGCACCGTTTCGCGCTGCGCGGCCGGCCGACGCGGACTGAGCAGTTAACGGTCATCCTGCCGCCGCCACCTGAACCGCTGTGTCGCCCGGCGGACCTGGCCGCCGCATACCGGCTGGTGGTGCGGCGCGACGCCGGACTGGGCGACTGCCTGATGATCCTGCCGACGCTGGCAGCAATCCGCCAGCGCTTTTCCCATCTGGCGATCACCTTCCAGGCCCCGGCAGCCTATACCGATTTGCTGGCCGGCTTCGCGGAGGTGGACGAGGCCGTCCCCCTGAACGAGCCGAGCCCAGGGGGCGCTGAGGCAGTCTTCGCCGACTTGAGTAATTATATGGAGCGGCACCCCCAGGCGTGGTTGGTGCCGCGTATTGACTTAATTAGCACCGCCTTCGGCATACCGCCTCTGCCCCGCGCAGGGCGGTATCAACCTCCGGCAGGAGCACGGGCACAGGCGGAGGCGTGGCTGGCAGAGCACAGCTGTGAGCACCGAGCTCGCATCGGCATCGCCTTGCGCGGCATCTACGGGCACCGCAGTTGGCTGATACCGTATGTCTTCGAGCTGGCCCAGCGGCTGGCGGCACTGAACTGGGAGGTGCTCATATTCGACGCCAACCCGGACGCGCCGCAGCATCCGGGGACCGATGATCCCGATGGCCCCGGAGCAGTGGTCTACGCATACGGGCTGGCGCTGCCAGTGGTCACGGCGCTGCTGGCGAGTTGCGACGCGGCGGTCGTGCCTGACACCGGCCTGCTCCACCTGGCGGCGTGCACTGGCACACCCTTCGTGGCGATATTCGGGGCGATTCCGCCGGAGCTGCGACTCAACTACTACGAGAACTTCCGCTGCCTGACCGCACAGGAGCGCGTAGCCTGTGTGCCTTGCTGCGAAGGGCCGCAGCATACCCGCTGCTGCTACGAATGTCTCTGGGCGATTACGCCGGAGGAAGTGGAGTTGGCGTTACACGAGTTGTTGGCGAAGACGAGCGCAGAGCACCAGCAGACCCAAATCACAGGATGAACTGACTATGACGGGCGCTTATCAGTGGCTAACGGAGCTTTTCGGTAACTCGCCTTCCGGCCAATACCTGCTGTGCGGGCTGGCCGGGCTGCTGGGCGCGCTGGTTAACGCTGCTCTCGAAGGCCGGCCACTTGTCCTGCCCCGCATGAAAGGCAACGAACTGCACCTGGGCTTCGTCGGCAACCTGATCATCTGTCTGACCGTGGCGTTTATGCTCGACGGCAGCTTCCAGATGGCCTTCTTCGCCGCGCTCACCGGCACGTACATCCTGCGCACCCTCAAAGCGAAGCTGGAACGGGCCTTCGCTGACGAGATTGATAAGCTTAGCTCGGAGGAATAACCAATGACACCCGCCGCGATTGTGGTCGGCGTCGTAGACGCCGGCTTTTTTGTTTGCCTGATCATAACCTGGCTGAGCCTGCGGCGGCAGCGCATCAATCGCCCCGGGCAGATCGCTCTGGGCCTGCTGGCCGCCGCCCGCCTCGGCGAACTGCTGCAGCGCCTGCCCGAGGGCCTGGTGCCGCCCAGCCCGTGGAACTGGCTGCTGTGGACGGCCTTCAGCTTCCTATTTCTCTACACCATCTACCAGCTTAGCCGGTTCATCGAGGCCGCCCGGGATTATGCCGCGGTGTACCGGCCCCAACGCCAGCCGTTGAGCCTGGTGCAGTTCGCCAGCCGCCCCGGCCGGCCGCGAACGCGGGAGTGGTGACCAACGACACGATTCAGGAGACAGGACTCGGGATACAGGCCCAATCCAAGCGGCCGACAACAAGGCCCAATTCGGTAGGAGCGACATTCTTGTCGCGACCCACGAGTGCGACGTAGGCGCGTCCGCTGGCCCCCCATCGATACAGCAGACTCAGCAAACGGGCGGGTGTTGCTATTGCAACACTCGCCCCTACATACGGCCACGACTCACGGCGACCGGACATCCGCGTTCGATAGAGCTACGACGGCCAGAACATCATAAACGACTTAAACCAAGGAGGTTACAGCCATGCTTGAAGCAATGTCGTTTTCGCTGAAGAACATACTGCTGCCCGGCGCGAGCGCACTGATCGTCGGGTTCCTCTGCAACCTGGTGCGCCTTTACATCCGGAGCATCAAGGACCAAAGCCTGCGGGAGCTGCTCGAACGGCTGGTCAATGCGGCCGAGCAGATCTATGGCCCCGGCGAAGGCCCCGCCAAGTACGAGTACGTCGTCCGCCAGGCCCAGCAGCGGGGTCACTGGATAACCCGACCCGACATCGAGGCCGCAGTCTATCACATGAACTCAGAGAAAGGAGACTATGACCGATGACCAGGTACCTAATTACGCTAGCGCTTGTTCTCGCGCTCTGCTCGGCGGGTAGCGCGGAGGGCTTCCTTGAACAGGCCGGAGACGCTGTCGTTGAGGGTGTGGAATTGTCCCTGCTCAGCGGTACGGGCGGCGGGGGTGCCGGCGCCTACTGGCCGGTGTATGACATCGAGGAGATCCAGACGACTGTAGGCCCGTTCATTGCGTTTGGCAATCACTTGATAGCCGCAGGCGTGGGTGCCAAGTTGGCAGTCGAGATTCCCATGCTCGACAACTACATTGACTTTGTCGCCGCTGGCGGCGCCTACAAGCACGACGACCTGACCTTCGAGGTCTGGGTCGGTAAGACGATTTCACTGAAGTAGGACAGCGCAACGCCAGCTCAACAGCAGCTCAACAGCAGACAACGGCAACGACCCCTCATCCTGATAGGTCGTCGCCGGCTGTAGGGGCGAATGTCCTGAGCTTGCCGAAGGGCATCCGCCCGCAACACAGCGCCCGCATAATCCTCCAGACTCGCGGGAGCAGGGCCTGAAGCGCAAACGGGCGGATGTTTTGCGCACGCTGTGCGTGTGCACAACATTCGCCCCTACATTTCTACGGCGGACACAGACAGACAAGAACAGATGAGCGCCAAATGAGAACCGTAGGCGGGAGGTCTCAGATATGCCAACTGACTTCGACAAGCTCAGTCCCGGGGAACGACAGGTAACCCTCCCGGAGTGCCGGCAGCATATCCTCGAAGTGCCGGTCAGCCGGGCCATCCGCTCGGTGATCGTCCACCATACCTGGCGGCCTACCGCCTCCGACTATCGCGGCCTGAGCACTGTGCGCGCCGCGCGCCGCTATCACATGGAAACACGGGGCTGGTCCGATAACGGATACCACATAATGGTCGGCCCCAGCGGCGATATCTTCCTATGCCGGCCCCTGAGCCGCCCCGGCGCGCACTGCCTTGGCCAGAATCAGCACTCCATCGGCCTATCTTACATCGCAAACTTCGACAGCGAAGCCCCCACGGACTATCGAGGAACGGCCGTCGGCCAGCAGGTCGCCGCCGCCTTGCTCCAGCGCTTCTCGCTCACCCCCGAAGACGTCCACTTCCACCGCGAATACGCCAATAAGACTTGCCCGGGCAAGAATCTGCACCTCGACGAATACCGCCACCAGGTGGAACTGCTTATGTCCGAACACACCGACGACATCAAGGTCGTCCTGCTGCCGGGCAGCCAGGTCATCGCCTGCCGCCCGCGCCTGGAAGACGGCACCACGCGCGTGGACCTCCGCCCGCTGGCCACCGCCTTAGACTACGAAGTCTACGACCACCTCGCCGACCAGGGCAAAGTCTACCTGCGGCGGAGGGAGAAGATAAGTTTCAGGTTTGGTCGGTCAGGACGACAATCCTATTCCGAAGGCTTAAGTAGAGAATGCTAAGTGCCGACGGTACTTGTGCAACGAAGCACTCGAGTTCACACTTGGCGGTTGCCATTTCTATTGCACATCCCAGCGGGACTTTTAACATACTAATAGAACATGGGTTCGGAAGAGTCTTCGCTGACACTTGACTCACAACGGCGAGAGGGATTATCATTATGTGCGCCGTCAAGCAAAGGACACAAGAATAATAGGGCCTTGACGTAGAAGTAAGAAAACAAGGCCCTACAAGACGGGCGAATCTACACCATATCGCCAGACTGCGATGTTGATAGTGACGGCTACAAGAGGGAGAGAGCTGAGCAATGGCAACTGACTTCCAGCGGGCGCTTGAGCAAGAACGACAACAACTTGGGCGGCGCATTGAAGAATCGCTTGGCGAAGAAATAAGCGTGCAGCAAATCACGGAGTACCAGTGCCTGGACGGCTTCCAAGACGAACTCAGCGAGATTTGGGACAGGCAAGGTGAGGCCGTGGCAGCGCGGGAGGCGGCACGCCGGGTGTTTGCATCGTATGTAAATGCATATATGGACGCCGCGGTACAATTCTTCGAGGATAAGGTACTGCCTGAGGTACTGCCGATGGTGAGCATCCTTGGTGTAGAGCGCTTCGCTGAGGTCCTCCGAAACCCAGAAAAGCCCCCGGAACTTCAGCAGCCTGCGGTCAGATGGCTATTGAGCGAGGGGATTGAGCGGCTGGCTGGCGTTCAAAGAGCCTTGCGCATTACGACACTCGAGGCGCTGGGCAGACTCGTGCGGGTGTGCGACCACCACATGTCCATGCTGGAAGCAGTGAGAGACCTCGAGGATGATGACTGGGTGTACGACATCCTGGACTTGTTGCAGGTCCAACTGCAAGGGCACGGTCTTCTGCGCACGCAAGATAGCAAGGCTTTGGAGAAGCAGACGCGCAAACTGATTGAGACTCAGGAGCCCTACGGTGAACGAGGACAGCAGTATTCAACCACCAGCAACAGAAGAATTCCTACTGCATCAGGTTCAACTAGGCAGCCTCTGGCTGCATAGCCTGAACACCGAGCGGATAGACGAAATCCCCGAGGATTTCGAGCCATCTCTTGAGATGGAGGGCCGTCTGCTGGACTGGGCTGAGCGGGAAGCCCAGTCCGAGATCCGTGTGGCCGTGAGGGCCGTGGAAGCAGAGCGCGAGTTCGGCTTCGACGTGCAGGTCTTGATGCGCGCCCGGTTCCAATCTGATACTGCACTTGGACAAAGACACTGGGAGGAGTTCGCACAACTTCAAGCTGTGTTTCTGTTCTGGCCCTATGTACGGGAACTCATCTCCAACCTGACGAATCGAATGGGGCTGCCGCCCTTCACCCTCCCCTTGCTCCAAATCCCCGGTTCCACGCCGCCGACGGAGGAAGAGGCAGGATAGCGGATGACCTTCTCGGGCCTTGTGACTCTGAATCCCGTGCAAGATGCAACTTCTAACTATGTCAGAATGAAGGAACTGCGAGACCTGGCGTCGCTGGTTGTGCAGCAGTTGCCCGACCTCTGGTGCCTCATCTACACATCGCTCCTCCTACGGGTCTCCGAGCACAGAGAGCCTGTCTGGCCGCAATGGTCAGAATTCAAGGAAACATATGTCGTACAGTCTAGCGACCCCATCATCGCACGAGAATTCTACGATCTTCTATTCCAAGCACGGGAGATCATGGAGGGCGAAGTCCAGGCAAACTCTTGGAATGTTGCGCTTATGCGCGCGGCGGTGCTGGAGTTGATTGTGTACGCTTGCGTCGAGAAGCACTATGTTGGCAGGGAGGATTGCGATGTTTGCCGAGGCTTTTGCGTCCACATAGATGGATGTCCAACCTCCACAACGGACACTGAACAGTCGCTTGATGTTGGCGCGTGGGACAATGGGGTAGACCGTGGCGAACTATACGAGGCAAAATCATCCTGCAATGTTGGGGATGCCGACAAGAAAGAGCCCAAATGGGAATACCTCGAACAGCTCGCAAAGATGTTGCACGTAAAGGAAAACGAGCGAATAGTCGCAGTTGTGTCTTGGGAAGCCGCGGACAAGGTGAAGCAGCATCTTGAAGCATGGCGGTGGCCAAATGTGAAGATGTACGGGCGCCAGGACATTCCCGCAATCTGTGCAGGACTCATACATTTTCCCTAAGATCCTCGCGCAGACTTTCCGATAACAGAGATGTGCACCCTTGTCTTCGTTCACCCAAACCTGCTATAATCTGCCTCGCCTTGGGAGGCGGGTTGAGCATTTGTGATTAAGAATATCCTCGTCGGTTACGACAATTCCCGCTCCGCACGGGTGGCTCTGGCGCAGGCCATTGACCTGGCCGAGGCCTTCGGCGGGCGCGTGCACCTGCTGGTGGTAGGCACCGAAGAAGGGCCGCCGCCCGAGCCGGAGCTGGCCCCAGAGCCGGGGATCGTGGAAATGGCCGAACTGGGCGAGGAGGCCGAGGAGCTCGAGACCGCGGGCCCGGTCGTGCCACTCTTCGTCGAGGAGGCCCGGTTGAAGCTGCACCAGGCGCACGTGGCCGGCGGCATCCGCATAACCAGCGACGCCCGGCCGGCAGTGCGTCTGCGCGAGGAGTCGCACCTGGCCGACCTTGTGGTCGTCGGGCGCGGCGACAAGCGCCACAGCAGCAGCGGCCAAGGCGGTCGCAATACCCGCCAACTGCTCCAGCGCCGTCTGTTGCGTCCGGTGCTGGTCTGCAGCAGTGAGTACATCGCGCCCGAGTCCATCCTGCTTGTCTATCAGTCTTCCGATGCCGGCGGGCGGGCTGTATCTGTCGCTGGCGAACTGGCCACTACCTTCAACGTTGGCCTCGACGTGGTGGTGACGGCGCGCCGACGCCACGCTGCTGAGCGCCGCCGGGACCAGGTGGAGTCGGCACTGCTGGTCTACCACACCGAAGGCGAGGTCGTCTCTTCCGCTACTACCCCCACAGAAGCGCTGCTTACCGAAGGCCTAGAGCGCAATCCCTCTGTTGTCGTCATCCCCCAGCCACCACCCCCGATGTGGTCGTGGCAGCTTTCCGCCCTTTACCCCGCCGCACTTCAGTTGCCGGACACAATGATCCTCGTGGTCCCCTGAGCACACCCCTTCCCCTCGTTGACACCCTCCCTCCCCCAGCGTATACTTCCCTTCGAGTGATTTTGCCGACGGGAGGTGGAAGAATGTTTAATCTCGCAGTGCGTTCGGTGCTCACGCTGGTCGTGTTGTTCGGTATCCTGTTTGCGGTGCTGACTGCGGCATTGTATACCACGGGCGCGCCTATGTGGGTGGCGCTGGTAATCGTCCTGGCGTTCGCCGGCGTCCAGTACCTAATCAGCCCCCTTATCATCGAGTGGATCTACAAGATCCAGTGGCAGCCGCCCGAGCACGCCGACCCGGGCATCGCCACGCTCATTCGCCAGGTCTGCCACGAGCAGGGCCTGCACGAGCCGAAGTTCGGCGTCATCGAAGACGGCAACCCC
>CAYNMY010000053.1:0-8740 GCA_964398275.1 uncultured Armatimonadia bacterium
AACGGGTACGCGTACTCGTCCAGCGAGATCTTCACCGGATTGGGAACATCCACCGGGTAGCTGCCCGCGATGAGCTGCTTGTCGTTCTCGAACAACTTCAGCTTGAGCGGGACCTGTCCGGTCTGGTTGGCATCAACTGTCAGCGGCAGGTGCTGGCTGGTGCCCCCGGCCAGCGAAGCGAGCAGTTCCGCCTGCTCGCCGCTGCCCAGTTGCGCAGTGATGCGGAACTGGCGCACCGAGTTGATCAGGCTGTTTAGCACCACGGTGATCTCATTGGCGCCGATATGCAGGAACTCGGCGCGGACGTCCCGCAGCTCGAGGGCGCCGCGCCGGTCAACCTGCTCGCCCGGCTGCGGCGGGATCATCTGCGCGCCCTGCTCGGTCTCCAGGTGCATAAGCGGCAGAGGAGTGATGAGCGAGACGAAGTCCTGGTCTTCGTTGCCGGGCACGTAGTTAGCGTCGGTGGTGAGCAGGACGACGTCTATGTACTGGGCGTCTTCCGGTTTGCCATCCTGCTGGCGGAAAAGGCGCAGGCGGTGGTTGCCCGGACCACTGACCCGGCCCACCGGATTTGACCACATCAGCCGGGTTTGCTGCCGAGGAAAGCTGAGCTGGCCTAGCTTCTGCCCATCCCACAGCACATCGCACAGCGACCGGTTGTTCCACGCCAGCGCGCGGACGAACACGTAATACGGCCCGATATTGAGGCCCGTGATCTCGTACTCCACCCAGCCGCCCGGTCCCAGGATGACCCCGACCTTGCTGCCTGAAGGATGGCCCATCCAGGAGGTGAAGCCCTCGTCGCGCGTTGATCCGGCCACGTGCGCGGCGAAGTCTTCCCCCTCGGTATAGCGCCACTCGTAATCTGCACCAGTCGCCAGACTCATGAGAGCCAGAGACAAGCATACACACAACCAGCACGTAGCATAGCAGCGAGTCATATGACCACCTTTTCTCGATTAATTGACGCGCAGAGCATCCCCCGAGTTCCCTGGGTCACTCCACGGCCACTTCCGTAGCCAGACGACGGGAATTGGGGTCAACCAGCCTCTGGGCAGTGACCTCAAAGCTGCCCTCGAGTCGGATATCCGCCGACGAGCTTCCCACCATCACCGCAAACTCGCCCGGCTCGACCACCATCCGCATATCCCGGTCGTAGAAGGCCAGCAGGTCCACCGGCACGCTGAAGGTCACCGTCTTCTTCTCGCCGGGCTTGAGGGTGATGCGGGCGAAGCCTTTTAGTTCCCTGTTCGGGCGGGTGAGTGAAGCGACGACATCGCGCAGGTAGAGCTGCACCACCTCGTCGCCGCTGCGCTTGCCAATGTTCGCCACGCTGCAACTTATCACGACGTCGCTCTCGCTGCCGACCTCCTGCGGAGCGATCCGCAGATTGCTGTACTTGAATTCGGTGTAACTCAGCCCGTGCCCGAACGGCAGCAGCGGGTAGGCGGTGTTGAAGATATAGGGCCGGAAAGCAAGCGGCCGGCGGTTGTACGGGGCGGGGATCTGGCCAGAATTGACCAGGATGGATACAGACAGCTTGCCGCCCGGATTGTAGTCCCCGAACAGCACGTCCGCCACGGCGTTACCGCCCTCTTCGCCGGGCATCCACGCCTCGACAATGGCCGGCACATTCTCAAACATCCACGGACTGCTCAGGGGCCGGCCATTGACCAGAACCACCACCAGCGGAGTGCCGGTCTCATACAGCGCCTTAAGCAGCTCCTCCTGGGCGCCGGGCAGCGTAATCTCGGTCCGGTCGAGGTTCTCGCCGGTGGTGCCGTCCACGTGCATGCCCGACTCATCCCCCACCACCGCTACCACCACATCCGCGTCCCGCGCGGCCTGGATTGCCTCGGCAAAGCCCTCAGTCGAATCGCTCATCGTCTCGCAGCCCTGGGCATAACGGACCTCGGCCTGGGCCGATACCTTGCCCCTTATGCCCTCCAGGACACTGATGATGTTTACACCCTCGGGGCTGTCCGCCACGTGTACCGGATAGCTGTAGTCGCCCATAAGGTTAGTGGTGCTATCCGCATTCGGCCCGACGACGGCGATAGACTTGACCGCCGGGGACAGCGGCAGAAGATCCTTTTCATTCTTCAGCAGCACAATCGAACACCGCGCCACCTCCCGGGACAACGCACGATGCTGGGGCAGATCAAAGACCGCTGCCGCGCTCGCCTCGTCAACGAAAGGCTCATCAAACAGGCCCAGCGCAAACTTAATACGCAGGTGACGACGCACAGAGCGGTCTACCAGCGACTCGTCAATCTCGCCGGCGCGCACCGCATTGATCAGCGGCTCGGCATAGTAGTCCCAGTCAGGCAGCTCGACGTCTAGCCCGGCCTCCAGTGCCTGCTTGGCGGCCTCAGCTTTGGTCCCGGCGATGTAGTGCTCGGTCTGGAGCATGGTGATCGTGCTGTAGTCGGCTACGACCACTCCGTCAAAGCCCCACTGATTGCGCAGGACCTCGGTCAGCAACTCCGGGGAGGCGCTGCACGGGATGCCGTCAATCTCGTGGTAGGCGCTCATAACCGAGCCGGCCCCGCCCTCGGTTATCGCCACCTGGTAGGGGAACAGGAACATCTCGCGCAGCTCGCGGGGCGGAATGCGCGCCGGGGCCAGGTTGCGTCCGCCCTCGGAGAAACTGTTTCCGACGTAATGCTTGAGGCACGATAGGATCCCCTCACGCAGATTATCGCCCTGGAGGCCCTGGACATAGGCTGTGGTCATCCGGGAGATCAGGTAGGGGTCCTCGCCCATCGTCTCCTCGGTCCGCCCCCAGCGGGGGTCCCAGCCCAAATCCAGCACCGGCGACAGACAATAGTGGGTGCCGAGGGCCCGCGCCTGCTGCCGGATTACGTCGGTCATCCGTCTAATGAGCTGCGGGTCCCAGGTCGAGCCAAGCCCGATAGCCTGGGGGAAAACAGTGGCTCCCATGGCCATCAGACCGCTGAGGCACTCCTCGTGGACGATGGCCGGAATACCCAGGCGCGTCTCCGCGCGCAGGAAACGCTGGATTTCGTTGGCGAACCGAGCCGCCTTAGTGGGCAGGATCTCCAGCCAGCCGGCGATTCGCGCGATCTGGCCGATGCCGTACTTCAGACGCTCCGCCATCTTCGCGCGCGACAGCTCACCGTCGTCGCCGAGCAGGTCCTTGACCGTGACCGCGCCGATCTGGGCCGCCTTCTCCTCCAACGTCATCTCACCAAGCAGTTCTTCCAGCCGGCTTTCTTGTTCGGGGCTCAGTGCAATCACTGCGAATGCCTCCCAGCATACTTTCCGCGTAGCAACTGTGCAGAACTAGAGTGAAAGTCCCATCTGCTGCTGTACTTTCGGCCTGGCCGGCACATTCCCTCCTCGCACCGGCCATCAGTACAGAGCACCAACCAAGACATGATAGGGAGCGATATTGAGGCCTGTGATCTCGCGCTCCCCCCGCCCGCAACGCCCCGCAGAATCACTCCACAGCTACTTCTGTAGCAAAGCGGCGCGAACTGGGATCCACTAGCCTGTGCTCCGTCACTTCGAAGCTGCCCTCGAGGCGGATGTCCTCCGACGAGCTGCCCACCATCACCTCAAACTCGCCCGCCTCGACCACCAGCCGCATATCCCGGTCATAGAAAGCCAGCAGGTCCATTGGCAAGGTGAAGGTTACCGTCTTCTTCTCGCCGGGCTCGAGGGTGACGCGCGCAAAGCCCTTCAGTTCCTTGATCGGGCGGACAACTGAAGCCACGGCGTCGTGCAGGTAGAGCTGTACCACTTCGTCGCCGGCTCGCCCGCCTGTGTTCTCCACCGTACAGCTAATAGCTACCTCCGTCTGCTCGCTAACCTGCTGTGGAGCAATCTGCAGACCACTGTACTCGAACTCAGTGTAGCTCAGGCCGTATCCGAACGGCAAAGCCGGGTAGGCAGTATGATAGACATAGGTCCGCAGCGAGAAGGGCCGCCGGTTATAGGGCATCGGCGCCTGCCCGGCGCTGGCCAGGATTGAGACGGGCAGCTTCCCGCCCGGATTGTAGTCGCCGAAGAGCACGTCGGCCACGGCGTTGCCTGCCTCTTCGCCCGGCAGCCACGCCTCGACAATGGCCGACACATTCTCGAACATCCACGGGCTGTACAGTGGCCGACCATTGACCAGAACCACCACCAGCGGTGTGCACGTAGCGTGAAGCGCCTTGAGTAGCTCCTCCTGGACACCGGGCAGCGTAATCTCGGTCCGGTCGCGGTTCTCGGATGTCGTCAGGCCCGACGACCCGCCCACCACCGCCACTACTACATCCGCCGCGCGCGCGAGGGCCACCGCCTCCGCAAAGCCCTCTGTCGAGTCACTCATCTCCATCGGCCAGCGCGGAACACGCAGCGCTGGTGGACCTACCGCGCAGCCCTGGGCATAGCTAACCTCAGTCTGCGGAGAAGTCTTCCCCTGTATGCCCTCCAGTATCGTCACAATGCGAATCCCCTCCGACGCCGCCTTATCTGCAATCGGATAAGAATATAGCCCCAGCACGTTCCGAGTTTCGTGGGCATTTGGCCCGATCACGGCGAGAGATTTGACATCGCGCGAAAGCGGCAGCAGGCCGGCACTGTTCTTCAACAGGACGATGGAACGGCGGGCCATTTCCCGGGCAAATTCCCGGTGCTGCGGCATATCGAAGACCTTCGCAGCGCCGGCTTCGTCCCCAAAGGGATCATCGAACAGGCCCAGCGCGAACTTCGCACGCAGGTGCCGCCGTACCGCCCGGTCCACGTAAGCTTCCGGGACCCTGCCGTCACGTACCGCCTCGAGGAGCGGCTCGCGGTAGTAATCCCAACAGTCCGGCTCGACGTCCACGCCGGCCCGCAGCGCCTGCTCCGCAGCCTCGGTCTTGCTTGCGGCGGTGCAATGCACAGTGTGCAACTGGCCGATGGCACCGTAGTCTCCCACGACCACCCCGGCAAACCCCCACTCGTCCCGCAGGATCGTGGTCAGGAGCTCCTCGGACGCACTGCACGGAATCCCGTCAATGTCGTGCATACCGCTCATAACCGCGCCGGCCTGGCCCTCCTTGATAGCCACTTCGAAGGGGAACAGGAAGATTTCGCGAAGCTCGTGAGGCCCAACGTGCACCGGTGCCGGATGGCGCCCACCCTCAGAGAAGCCGCCCCCCGCGAAGTGCTTGGGCGCGGCGATGATACCCGTCCGCAAATCACTCCCCTGAAGGCCCTGGACAAAAGCTGCGCCCATCCGCGAGGCCAGGTAGGGATCTTCGCCCAGTGTCTCTTCGATCCGCCCCCAGCGCGGATCCCAGGCCACGTCCAGTACCGGCGACAGACATTGCTGCACGCCCACGGCCTGGCCCTGCCGCCGAATGATGTCGGTCATCCGCCTCGCCATCTCGGGGTCCCAGGTGGACGCCAGCCCGATGGGTTGGGGGAAGATGGTGGCGCCCAGCATCACCAGGCCGGCGATACACTCGTCATGCACTATCGCCGGCACACCCAGCCGGGTCTCTTCAAGTAGGAAGCGCTGGATTTCGTTGACGAGCCGGGCCATCTTAGCGGGGGGAATCTCCTTCTGGCCGGTGATTCGCGCTATCTGCCCGATGCCGTACTCCAGTTCCCGCTGCATCTTATCTCGCGACAGCTCATCGTCATCATCCAGCAACTGTTGCCCTCTAACCCCGCCCATCTGGGCCGCCTTCTCCTCCAATGTCATCCCAGCAAGCAACTCTTCCAACCGGCTCTCTTGTTCAGGGGTGAGTCTCATCAACCGGAATACCTCCCGCGCGCAGGTTTGGGTCGGTGAGGGGACATGGACAGGACAGTGTCCCTGACGCTTACCCCCGTTGTTTCGCCACAGGTCAGGGGTTCCCTTCCTCTGGCCCGGCTGACTGGCCAGGGGGCATCTCCCCTTCCTTCCTCACTCTTGACAACCGCGAAAAGTTGCCGTACTATGAGGGCGCACTAGGGTGCCGAAGTGGTGGAATTGGTAGACACGCTGTCCTCAGGAGGCAGTGGGCTTCGGCCTGTGCCGGTTCGAATCCGGCCTTCGGCACCAGGACAGTGATACACTCAGAGACCGCGTAGTTGCTGCATCCACTGGCGACGTGTCTTCAGCACCGTTGTGAAGGGCATCGCCGGTTTCCCAGGGAACAACTCAGGCACAGAAATTGCTGACGACGCCTACGGCAGGTCGTCTGCATGCCTAATCCGTCACGGGAGGTAATCCAGATGCGCAAGTGCTTAGTGCCAATGCTGTGCGTAATCGTAGTGCTGTTGCCGGCGGCCGCATCCGCAGACGTTCGGGAAATCACTGTCGACCGAGTCACGGAAAGCGGCCGCCTGCTGGTGCCTATTCGCGGGATCTTCGAATCGTTCGGCGCCACCGTGCAGTGGGACGGGGCGCGCAAGGCGGTCGAAATAGACCGCGGCAGCGACCACATAACCATGTTCGTCAATGACTACGCCGCTTACGTCAACGGGCAAACGGTCTATCTCAACGTGCCGCCCCGGGTTATCCGCAGCCGCGTGCATGTGCCCCTGCGCTTCGTGGGCGAAGCGCTCGGCGGAACGGTGGACTACTACGGCAGCCAGGTGGACATCTCGGTGCCCGGTGCCGGCTCGTTGTTCGTGAATCTAAGAACTGCGGCCCGGCCACCCGCCGGACCCGCCAGCACCGGGCCGCGAACCGGGGGCACGTATCTCGCTACCTGGACCAGTCAGCGGCAGGTGACCGACGCGGACCTGGCTGGATATACCAACTGGCAACTGACCCTGATGCGCAACGAGATCTACGCTCGCCACGGCCGCCCCTTCAAGAACTCCCACATCCGCAGCTACTTCCTCAGCCAATCGTGGTATTCGCCGAACGCCAATTACCAGGATAGCTGGCTGACCAGCCTGGAGCAGCAGAACGCCGCACACATCCGGGATTACCAAACTGCCGTTTTCATCGTGGACGGTCCGGCCACTCGTCCGTAGCTGCCCAAACAGCCTAACGCCAGGAGACGAATCACTTGCTGTCACTCACCGTACAAGCCGGGCCAGCCCGGCTCCACCGAGCTGCGCTTGCCTGCTCTATTCTTCTGCTCATAGTTGCCCTGGTATTCGCCTTCAGCGACGCGGCCTGGCCCGACTGCGCCACTGTCTTGGTCGCCTCCCAGCCCGGCCACGCCAAGGTCTTTGTCAACGGCTACTTCAAGGGCTTCACGCCCTGCAGCGTCAGCATCTGTTCGGCGCAGGCCAAGCCGCGCGAATACCGCTTCACCATCATTAAGCCCGGCTACGAGAAGTGGAACGAGCAGGTCTCACTGACCGCGGGCGCGGCCGAGGCGATCACTGCGGAACTCGAGAAGCTGCCCGACCCCATCGCCGGGCGGACGATCTGCATTGACCCAGGCCATCCCTCCGAGACCAGCCCCGGAACCAAAGGACCCAGCGGGGTTACCGAGAACCACATCAACTGGGTGATTGCGCTCAAGCTCAAGCAGACGCTGATTGACCGTGGGGCGAAGATCGTGCTGACCAAACCGGCCGAGAACCAGAAAGTCACCAACCGCAGGCGCGCTGAAATCGCCAACGAGAACAACTCCGCCATAATGATCCGGCTACACTGCGACGCCGCTGCCCACGACGGCTTCAGCCTCTACTATCCCGATCGGCAAGGCACCAGGTACGGCGTAACCGGGCCGGCGCAGTCGGTCATCACCGCCAGCAAGGCCGCCGCCCCGCTCGTGTATCAGGAGATGAAGAGCGTGCTGCGCGGCCATCTCACACCCCGCGGAGTCCACGGCGCCTCGGCTACCTACATTGGCAGCAAGCAGGGCGCGCTGACGGGGTCAATCTTCTCCCAGGTGCCGGTGCTGACCATCGAGATGTGCACGCTGACGATTGCTTCGGACGAGCAGTTCATCAAGTCCGAGAACGGCCAGAAGCTGATGGTCCAGGCGCTGGCCCAGGGCCTGGCGAACTTCCTGACGGAGGACGGCAGATAACGAGGGAATACGACTCCGCCCATTTCCTCTTAGGATTATTGCCGGTCAGTCGTGCTCCACGCAGTCCGGGCCCAGGTCGAAGAAGCGCAGCGACCAATAGTGCGCATCGGCCAGGGTCGTGTCGCCGGTGGCGTGGATATTGCGCCAGATGCCCTTGAGCATCTCCTCTTTCTGGGCAGCGTAGGCCGCGTCATCCGCCACGTTGTTTAACTCCGCCGGGTCCGCTGCCAGGTCGTACATCTCATCAAAGTCGAACGCGTTAAGGATGTACTTGAGATTCCCCCGCCACAGGATCCGCTGGGTGAAGAAGTAGCGCTGGCCGTGGAACTCGGCGTACGCCTCATCGCGCCACTCCGCACCTTCGGGGTCTTCAAGCAGCGGCACTAGCGAGTCGAAGTGGCTCAGCTCAAACGGCTCCAGCCCGGCCAGCTCCAGCACGGTAGGGCAGACGTCCCCGGTGCTGACGATGCGGTCGCAGTCCACGCCCGACAGCGCCGCGCCGGGAGTGCGGATGATAAGCGGGACGTTGTAGACCTCCTCGTACGGGGTTATGCCCTTGGTGAGCAGCCGGTGAGCACCCATCATATCAGCGTGGTCGGTCAGGTACACGATTATCGTATTGTCCGCCTGGCCGGTGCGCTCGAGCACCTCCAGGACCCTTCCCACCTGTTCGTCAATCTGCGAGCACATCCCGTAGTAGCAGGCGGTGGCCTGCGCGAAGTCCTCCCAGGTCAGCTCGCCAAAGACACTCTGCATGCGCT
>CAYNMY010000054.1:0-8730 GCA_964398275.1 uncultured Armatimonadia bacterium
GCAGGTTGAAGCTTAGCACCGTGATCATGATTGCCAGCCCCGGGAAGACCATCAGTAGCGGGGCCACCCGCATAAAGTCCCGGGCCTGGTTAAGCATCGCACCCCACTCGGGTGTCGGCGGCTGCGCGCCCAGTCCGAGGAAGCTCATCGCTGCTGCCGCCAGGATAATGTGCCCCACCCCCAGCGTGGCCATCACCAGTACCGGTCCCAGACATTGGGGCAGGATGTGCCGGAACATTATCCGCCGATGCCCTGCTCCCGCCGCCCGCGCCGCCTCGATGAAGGGGCGCTCCTTGACCGCCAGCACCGAGGCCCGTACCAGGCGCGCGTAGCCGGTCCAATGCACCAGCGCCAGCCCCAACATCACGTTGAACAGGCTGGGGCCCAGTATCCCCACGATGACCAGCGCGAAGATGATCCCCGGGAATGAGAGCAACACGTCCACGCCGCGCATCAGCGCTTCGTCCACCACGCCGCCGAAGTAGCCCGAGACCAGCCCCACCAGGATGCCGATGAACATCGCGAATGACACAACCACTACGGCTACGCCCAGCGAGGTCCGTGTCCCGTACAACAGCCGGCTGAGCACACACCGCCCGAGTTGGTCGGTGCCCAGGGGGAACTGCGCCTGGGGGCTGGCCAGGCGCAATTCGGGGTGCTGCTCCAGCGGCTCGTTCGGCGCCAGCCACGGCCCAAACGTGGCAATTATGACCAGCAGTACGATGATCGCTGCGCCGAGGATGGCCATGCGATCGTGGCTGAGCCGATGCAGAATCCGCGCCAGGGGAGCCGTATCGCCAATTATCCGGGTAATCGCATCATGCATAGCTAGGTTCGCCGCCCGTATCTTATGCGCGGGTCGAGCGACGCGTACGAGATATCCACCAGAAAGTTCACCAGGACGATGAGCAGCGCAATGACGAGGATACAGCCCTGGAGTATCGCGTAGTCCCGCGCGAAGATGGCCTTGACCAGCAGCCGGCCCAGCCCCGGCCAGCCAAAGATGCTCTCGACAACTACCGCGCCCTCCAGCAGCCGCCCGAACTGCAAGCCAGTGACGGTCACCACCGGAATCAGTGCGTTGCGCAGGGCGTGCTTCAGGATGACCGCCTGCTCGGTGAGGCCCTTGGCACGGGCGGTGCGCACGTAGTCTTCGCAGAGGACATCGAGCATACTCGATCGGGTAATCCGGGTGGTCAGCGCGGCCATAGCCGTGCCCAGCGTGACCACAGGCAATACCAGGTGCGCCAGGGTGCCGTAGCCAAAAGAGGGCAGCCAGCCCAGGACCAGCGCAAAGAGCAGCAGAAGCAGCAGCGCCAGCCAGAAGTTGGGCACCGATACGCCCAGCATTGCCGTAGTACGCCCCAGGGCATCCAGCCAGGTGCCGCGCCGAACCGCCGCGACTATCCCCAGGGGCAGGCCTATCAGTAGCGCCAGGGCGACGCTTGCGCCCGCCAGCGCCAGCGTGGCGGGCGCGCGCTGGACGATCTCGGCAGCGACGGAGTTGCCCGTAGTCAGTGACCGGCCCAGGTCGCCGCGCAGAACATGGCCCAGCCACCGGACGTAGCGCACCGGCAGTGGGGCATCGAAGCCCTCAGAACGCCGCACCAGCTCGATCTGCTCCGCAGTGAGTTCCTCACCGTAGCGGGCGAAGGCAATCAAGCGCCCGGGATCGCCCGGGGCCTGATCAATCAGAACGAAAGCCAGCACCGTCGCGCCAAAGACCACTACCGCCATTAAGGCAATTCGCCTAACGAGATAATCTGCCACAACCCGCTGCTCCAAACGCTCCTACCGGCCCGGTACGATACTGATTCCCTGGAGGTTAAGCCAGGGGGCCTCCGCTGAGATTCGGTAGCCGGCAACGCGCCTACCGGTCGCCACGATCTTTTCCTGGTGCACCATATAGAAGGCCGGCAGGCGCGCGCGAGTCTCCTCCTGAAGCCGGTAGTACAGCGCGCGCTGTGCTTGGGGCTCGGTGGTCGCATCGGCCTGGACAATCAAGCGGTCGTAATCGGGGTCGGTATAGTGGGAGTACTCATTCTGCGAAAAATGTAGGAAGAAGTGCCGGGGGTAAGCACCCCAGACATAGTAGCCCGTGCGCAGCAGCATCTCAAACTCGCCCTGGGCCTCCGCGTCGAGAAATGCGCCTCGCTCGAGTAACTGAATCTGCATGTCAATACCCACGCTGCGCAGTTGGGCCTGAATTGCCTCGGCCATCAACGGAAAGCGTGCACCGCTGGCGACGTTAGCTCCTGGATTAACCAGCAGCCGCGCGGTGAGCAGCGTGCCCGCTTTCTCGACGATTCCCTCACCATTGCTATCCTGCCAGCCGGCCTCGGCAAGCTGTTCCCTGGCTGCGGCGCGATCATACTCGATCAAATCCAGATCCGGGTTACTGTACGCCATAATCGGCGCGAACGGCCGGCCGTGAGCCGCCTGACCCACGCCCTCGAGCACCTGGTCAGCCAGTTGGTCCGTATCAATGGCAGCCGCGACTGCTCGGCGCAGGTCAATATCATCAAACGGCGGCTGCTCACAGTTGAACTGGAG
Source organism: uncultured Armatimonadia bacterium (assembly GCA_964398275.1). Classification (GTDB taxonomy): domain Bacteria; phylum Armatimonadota; class Zipacnadia; order Zipacnadales; family Zipacnadaceae; genus JALGTD01. The sequence goes on from CAYNMY010000054.1 coordinate 2,554, forward strand.
AAAATCGGTAAAGGTGGATAGCGTCCGGTGCACGGTGATATTCGGCGTATTGACCAGGCGAGCGACATCGGATTCCGGCACTTTAATGATCATATCCAGCTCGCCGGACTCCAGGGCGATGACCCGCGCCCCGGCATCCGGAACAATCTTGAAGCTGACCTGTTTGAGCCGCGAGGGACCGCCCCAGTAATCATCGTTGCGCAGCAAAATGACCTCCTGATCCGCCCTCTGCCGGTCAAACTTAAAGGGGCCTGTCCCTACCGGGCCAGTGAACTGACCAGCTTCGTCAATACACGAAGGGCTCATAATCGGCCAGCCGATGTGCGTCAGATAGTGGGGCAGCGGCATCGGCCGCTTCAGGATGAACTGAACGGTGTAGTCATCCACAGCTTCAACCCGCTCCAGCGCGCGCAGCACCGTCTGCCCAGCGTAGGAGTTCTTCTGGTAGGAAAACACCACCGCCGTCGCATTGAACGGCGTCCCATCGTGGAACTTCACACCCTCCCGCAGCCGGAAGACCCAGATCTTACCGCCCTCGGCAGCCTCCCAGGACGTCGCCAGTCCCGGCATGAGCTGCAGATCCGGGGTCAGGCGGACCAGCGTCTCATAGACCTGCGCCCAGACGAAGCGGGCATCGCCGTCTGGAAAACGGTCCAGGTACCAGCTCTCCACGTCGGTGCTAATCCCGACGGTAAGCTCCCGCCGAGTCCCCTCCCAACTCTCGACTCCCGGCTGCGATGTCTGCCGGACACAACTGCTCAGGGCAAGCGCAACTGCCACAGATGCAGCTAACCCAACAAACGTTCTTCCCCTGGCGAAATACATAGCAATATTGCACCCTTTGACTGAACCCGTGTTCAACAGTAGTTTGCACCGGCTGACCCAAGGAGCACGGTGGCAATGCTACTATTTTACAATAGGTGCTACCCTCTGTCAACGCCATCCCCGCCAGGGCCGCTGTAACCCCTGGATCAAGGAAGGAATCTTGGGCGTTGTCAGCGAAGTGGGGCTTGACGCCACCGAGATGGTCCGGAACTTGCCACGGGTCATCGTTGTCGTTACGATTCTCATTGTACCAGGAGGAATCACCCAATGCTGAAACTGCGCCGCCTCACCCCTATTCTGCTCTTGTCGCTGGTCGTGCTGGTCACCGGTCGGATTGCGGTATGGTCCGGAGAGTACGTGACCATCCTGCACTTCAACGACCTCCACGGCCATCTGGAACCCTTTGAACGGGACGGCGCCTCCGTCGGGGGAATGGCTCGTATCGCTGCGGCAGTCAAGGAAGTTGAGGACTGGAACGATGACCACGATGTCGTTACCCTGCTGCTGAATGCGGGGGACGTTCTGCAGGGCACCGCGATGTCCACCATGTTTCGCGGCGAGCCGGACTTCATGTGCCTGAATATGATCGGCACCGACGCGATGTGCCTGGGCAACCACGAATTCGACTTCGGCCAGAAAGTGTTGGTAGACCGGATCAAACAGGCCGTCTTTCCCGTACTCAGCGCCAATGTAATGAAGCGCGAATCCGGCGAACCGCTTGCACCGCCGTATTACATTATTGACCCGAACGGGCCTCAGCCGATCATTGTCTTCGGCCTGACCACAGCCGACACACCCGTTACGACCGCGCGCGCGAACGTCGCTGGGCTGGAGTTTCTCGATCCGATCGAAACTGCCCGGCAGGTAGTCAACGGGCTGCAGGTGCGTTCGGACCTGAGTCCACGTCATTTCATAATCGCGTTGACCCACCTGGGCTTCGAGGCGGACCTGGAATTGGCCAAGGCCGTCCCCGAGATTGATGTCATCGTCGGCGGGCACAGTCACACGGTTGTCGAGCGTCCTGTTCAAGTGGGCAAAACGTTGGTCGTCCAGGCCGGCGAACACGGTGTCTACCTGGGACAACTGGACCTGTACATCGAAGGTGGTGACGCGGTCAAGCACCGCGGCTTCCTGCGGCCGATCAACGATAAGATTGCGCCGGATCCCGATATAGACAAACTGGTAGCCCACTACGCCCAGCAAGTCGAAGAGCAGCTCGGTGAGGTCATTGCTACGGCGGCAGTTCCCCTTGAAGGCGAGCGCGAGGCATCCCGCAGTCGCGAGACTAACCTGGGCAACCTGCTGTGTGACATTGTTCGGGAATATGCGCAAACCGACATCGCACTGCTCAACGGCGGCGGTATCCGGGCACCAATTAACCAGGGGCCAGTCACCGCCCAGGATGTGCTGACCGTTCTGCCCTTCGGCAACGACCTGATCAAGGTCGCCCTGACCGGAGCACAGGTCCAGCAAGCCCTCGAGCGCTCGGCCGCTTTGCCTGCCGGAGACGGCGGCTTCATGCAGGTCTCGGGGGTGCGTTTTCGTATCGAGGCCGGCAAAGCGGTGGATATCGAAGTGGGGGGACAGGCCCTCGATCCCGCCGGTGAATACACCGTGGTCACCACCGACTTCCTCTACACGGGTGGCGACGGCTACGTCACATTCGAAGCAGGCAAGGACCCTTATCCGTATCGTGTCCGCTTGAGTGCGGTAGTAATCCAGGCGTTTCGCGAAATGGGCACTATTCGGGCGCAGGTTGACGGCCGAATTGCTCGATAGTCGTCAAAAACACCAAAAACTGCCAAACACCTTGACACATACTACTCAGTTATGTATGATTAGTATGTTTCGAATGACTGCCAGACACTGACTGTGCCCATCTGGAGGCAGCGAAGAAGATGGAAGCGACTCACACCGACATCAATGAACTGTTCTACGGCACCGTAACGGTAGGTGAGCGCGGCCAGATTGTGGTTCCGGCTCAGGCGCGTGAGGATTTCGATCTCAACCCGGGTGATAAACTGCTGGTCTTCGGCCATCCGCACCGAGTAGGATTGATCGTCGTCAACGTCAACAACGTTGGCTGGATTATGGCGTTTATGGAGCAAGCACTGGAGCGAATGCGGCAGCAGCTCGGCAGTACCGAAGACGAATCCAACTAGCTAATGCGAAGCCCCACGCGTCCCCCGACTGATAGCGGCCAGACTCCAGCGCCGCAGTGTGAACAGGAGAACGAGAATGGGCAACAATATAGGTATTTGGGCAGGCTGCCTGGTCATGCTGATGGCTCTTACCGGCTCGACCGGCCCAGCCGCACAGGAAGCGCTTGGTGACCATCCCCCGGCCCTCCTACTAACATTGGAAGACACCATACAGATGGCGCTGGCGCGCAATTACAGCTTGCGGATTGCCGATGCGCAGATTGAGGAGGCGGAGGCAGCGTACGGCGAAGCAGCCGCCGCGAACCGCTTGCAGATGAGCTTTGAGGGAGCCTATATGCGGCTGGGCCCACTCACGTCGATGGGTACCGACGAGAGCTGGAACTACGGCGCTTCGGCGTACAAGTCCCTGTACAGTGCGGGGCGTAACCAGGCGCTGCGCACGCTGGCCCGGCTGGGTGCTTCCGCTGCCGAGCTGGGTGCGGCCTCCCGCCGACACCAGATAGCCCTGGCGGCCACCGAGCTATTCTACACAATAAGCCAGACTGAGGGCCTGCTGGCAGTAGCCGAGCAGGATGAGGCGCGGACGCGGGAGCAACTGCGTGTTGCCATGGCCCGCGTCAAAGCCGGAGCCGCGCCGCAGTTTGACCAACTGCGGGCCGAGGTCGAGGTCGCTAACGCTCATCAAGCGGTCATTTCCGCACGAACGGCCTTGGAGTCCGTCAAGAATCAACTCAAGAATCTCCTGGCCCTCGACGTAGCCCAGTCCCTGGAAATCGAGGCCCCCGAAGGATCCACTCTGTTCGATCCGGATCCGTATGCCTGCCGGAAACTGGCTTTCCAGGAGCGCGAGGAGATCAAGATCGCAGAGAAGCAGGTGGCCATAGCCGAGCAGAACGTCAGGCTGGCCCGGGCGGCTCGCCGGATCAATCTGGGCGCAATAGGCTCGTACACCCGCCAGAGCGCGTCAGGCTTTGCCGCCGATTGCTCGTGGACACTGGGCGTCCAGGCCAGTAAACCTATCCTCGACGGAGGCAGCTCCCACTCGCAGCAACGCCAGGCCGAAATGCAGGTCAAGCAAGCGCAGCTGCTTACCCAGCAGGTCACGGAACTGGTCGCGCTGGATGTCTGGCAGGCACTGCTGGCGCTGGAAGACGCGACTGCAAAGCTATCCAGCACTGAAAAGACCATCGAGCAGGCCCACGAGGGGCTGCGACTGGCCCAACTGCGCTACGCAGCAGGCGCGGGGACGCCGCCAGAGATCACCGATGCTCGTACCGCACTCACCGCCGCCGAGACAAATCACGTCAACGCCGTTTATTCCTGCCAAATTGCCGAGGGCCGATTGGCTCGTGCTGTGGGCGCGCCAGTGGCTGAATTGCCCGTCACCAAGCAAGAAACCGGGAGACAAATCTGATGAGCGCATCATCTCATAACAAGCTTGTCGCTTTGGTAATAGTAGTGCTCCTCGTAACCGGGGGCTTAGTGGGACTGCGTGTACTGGCGGCCAAGAAGAAAGCCCAGCAAGAAGTGGAGCTAAGCCAGGAGGAGATAGTCACGGTCGAGGTGATTGAGGCCCGCCGAGGAGAAATCGAGCGGAGCTTCCTGTTCACCGGCAGCCTGGAAGCAGAGCACAAGGCCGGGGTGGTCTCGAAGGTGCCCGGCAAGGTCAGCAGAGTCCACGTAGACGAGGGCGATTTCGTCCGGCGCGGGCGGCTGCTGGTCGAGCTGGAGCGGGGCGACTTGCTGGCCCAACGCAAGCAGGCCCTCGCCGCCATCCAAGCTGCCCAGGCGCGCCTCAAGCAGGCGCAGACCGGAGAGACTCTCCAGAGCGCCCAGACCGATACCAGCATACAAAACGCCGAGGCGGCCCTGGTCGCGGCTCAGTCTCAGCGTGAACAGGTGCGCATCAACCTGGAGCTGGCCAAGACCCAGACGGGGCTGAGCGTCGAGCAGGCTGAGCAGCAGCTCAGCCAGGCACGGTCTCGCCTTCAAATCCTGGCAACCGGCGCTCGTGACCAGGAGATAGAGATAGCTCAGCAGGCGGTGGCCCAGGCCAGGGCCAATGTTGATACCGCCCAGACCAACCTGGAGCGCGCCCGCAGCCTGCTGGGCGAAGGCGCGATAGCCCAGCAACAGTTTGATGGCGTGCAGTTGCAGTTCGATACCGCTCAGGCGCAGTACCAGAGCGCGCTGCAGCGGCTCGATTTGGTCAGAGAGGGCGCCCGCAGTGAGGAGATTCAAATCGCTCAGGCCCAGGTGAACCAGGCTCAATCGGCGGTGGCCCTGACCCAGGCCAACCGCAACCAGGTGCGCGTCGTGGAACAGCAGTTGCAGGCCGCCCAGGAAGGGGTCCACCAGGCCCAGGCCAACCTGCGGCTGGCCCGGGTTAGCACCGCCCGCAACGTCGTCAGTGAGCAGGAGACGGAGGCCGCCCGCTCCGCACTGGGCCAGGTGCAGGCCAATCTTCAGTATCTCAACGCACAAATCAGCTATACTTCGATACGCGCGCCCATCTCGGGCTTTGTTGTGGCGCGCATGGTCGAGCCGGGGGAGGCGGCCATCCCAGGAATGCCGCTCATCAAGATAGTGGACAACCGCAAGCTGTATCTGCGTAGCAGCATTGCCGAAAGCCGCATCAACAGCATCAGCGTGGGGCAACCGGTCACGCTGACGGTAGATGCCCTGCCCGATGTGGATCTGCCCGGTCGGATCGAAGAGATCATCGCGGCCGCCGACCCGGAGTCGCGCACCTTTGACGTGAAGATCGAGGTGGCAAATCCCCGGAGTCTGCTCAAGGCGGGGATGTTCGCGCGAGCCAGCGCGGCGATTGAGCGGCAGGCCGGAGTCGTACTGGTCCCACGCGAGGTCGTTCTGGAAGACGAGGAGGGCACCTACGTGCTGACTGTCCGACAGGGCCAGGTCCAGCGCCAGCCTGTCAGTACTGGCCTCAACAACGCAACTGAGATAGCAATTACCAAAGGAGTATCCGAAGGCGCGAAGGTCATCGTGCGCGGCCAGGCCATAGTCAAGGCCGGCCAACACGTGGCAGTACAGACCTCGGACTAAGCTTCCCTTATGAATCCAGCAAGGTTCTCCATAAGTCACAGAGTCACCATCTGGATGGGCATTCTGGCCGTCCTCGTCCTCGGCGGCATTGGGCTAACGCAGCTAAACATTGATCTGCTGCCCG
>CAYNMY010000055.1:0-8698 GCA_964398275.1 uncultured Armatimonadia bacterium
ACCAGCCAGTTTAGGGCGACCATTCGGGACCTGGTGACGGACAGTGTGGGGACTGCCTCCCTGTCCCGTCAGGCCCTACCGGTATTGGCCATGTTTGGCTGGTTCAATGAATACGCCGACGAACGGGCCCCGCAAATACTGGGGGCTTACAAGCTGCGCCAAGCCGGCGGGATAGAGCGAAAACAGCTCCGCGATGCCTTCATCGTGGCAATTGTGGTATCCATCTTGTGGTGTACTTGGACTCACTTAGACATCTTTTACCGGCACGGTGCGGCCATGGCCACGACCCGACAGTGGTACACCGGTGCAGGCCGTGGGCCCTGGGACACGTTAGAGAGCTGGCTCAGATTTCCTCAAGGGCCAGACTTTTGGCGAGTTGGCGGCTACCTATCTGGCGGTGTAGTGGCCCTACTCCTGACCAAGACCCGGTGGGCCATTAGTGGATGGCCCTTTCACCCGTTGGGCTATGCACTTGCCTTTACTAACTCAACGGAATTCACATGGATGCCTTTTCTCATTGGATGGCTGCTGAAGAGCGCGGTTTTGAGGTACGGGGGTTTCAAGGTCTATCGATATCTGGTGCCATTCTTCATGGGTTTGATCATAGGTGATTTCATTACTGCTGGCCTGTGGGGTTCATATGGCGTCATAATCGGCGAGCGGATGTATATGTTCTGGCCGCACTAGAGCTACCGGGTTGATGGTTATTGACCAGAGATTATCGTGACTCCCTCTCCCCCCAACGGATACGTGAGGGAGCGATATAGTTGACCTTGCCCCTTTCTGCGCGTCCAGATTCAGCAAATACTAACATTTGACCGGGACTCGTTTTCGGGGACAATGTCAATCGCCCACCAACAGAATCTCCCGTCGGTCCAGGAAGAAATGTCGGTGCCACCGTCGAATACTACTTCAGCCGCAACACCCGTAGGGTCCCAAAACTAATCTGCAGGTGCTTTTGGTCAGGAGATGGCTTGGGGTCTGGGAGTTGAGAGTCGGAGTCAGCCGATGCCGGCTTGGTCGCATCGCTACTGGAGCGTCGAGTGAGGCGGGTCCGCAACTGGCAGACGTGTGAATGGGACACAGCACCTTTGGCAGGGTCGCTGCTGAGCACCAAGTGCATCACGCAGCTTCTCGATAGTAGTCGTTGATGAGTCCACCTAGCACGTGTCGGCAAGCAACTTTACCTGTCCGGGAGTAGACGCGATGACCGTCTGGCACGCGCAGATTAAGCGAACGATGCGGTCGGCGTTGGTTGTAGTAGCGCACGAACTCGTTTAGGACCCAACGCAGGTGATGCTCATTCAGGATGATGATGCGATCCAAGCACTCCTCTCGGACAGTGCGGATCCATTGTTCTGCGTGAGCGTTCAGATTGGGCGACCGCACCGGCAGTTGGATCGGCTGGGCGCCGCCGGCGCGGAGCAGTTCATCCCCATGAGCTGTGAACTTCCTGTCCCGGTCGTGCACGAGATGGCGGGGAAGTTGCTCGCGCACAATACTGAGATTGCGGAACTGCTGAGCAACCCAGGCACCATCTGGGTGCTGAGAGATGTTCCAAAAGACGATCCGGCGCGTTCTGATCTCGATGAAGAACAGCACGTAGTATGTCCGCAGTGTAGCTGTAGTAACGGTGAAGAAGTCACACGCCCAGATGAACTGCCCATAGTGACCGAGGAATTCATGCCAGCTCAGGCCTCCACGCTGGGCAGGTCGGAAAAACCCGTGTCTCTTCAGTATCCGCGCCACAGTGGATCGTCCCAGGCCCATGAACCCCAACTTCCGCACTTCACCCGCCAACTTAGTGTAACCCCAGTGGGGGTTCTCTCGAGCCAGACGCACTACGAGTTGCTCTGTTTGCGGATCGATTCTCGGTCTGCCGGGCTTGCGCTTACCACGGAAGGTCCAGTGCCGACGAACGATCTGGCGATGCCAGCCGTCGAGGGTAGCTGGCTTGACGATCATGAGACTGGCCAGTAGCTGTCGCTGCTTCATCCCCCAAATGTCAAGAGTAACGCCAGCCTCTCACTGCGGGTGAGGCGGGCACGTTTGCTCAGATGTCGCTGCAAGATTAGCACCTGCTGACGCAGCGCGAGGATCTCCCGGTCACGATGATCACGCAGCAGACGAAGATAGAGAGTCCATAGTGGAGACAACAAGATCAGAAGTAAGTGCCAAAACATGCAGGGATGATGACTTCTGCAGAAGGAGAAGTCAAGGTTAGTACGGAAAGCCCCAACGCCGCCATTTGTCGGCTACTCAGACTGAGCAGATTAGTTTTGGGACCCTACGGGCTTTAACCGGATAACCTGCTTTGGATACTTCTTGGCGAAAAGAATATGATCGGCGGAAGAGGTCGGAGGGAGGATTGGCTTGGCCGCCTAGAGATTAGCGGCGCGTACAGGATTGACGGCGGTCAATTGGAGGGCGAATCGTGGAGTAGATTTGTCTCGGGATCTGATGCCTGTGACTGACCCGAAGACTCAATTGCATCTTGCCACAAGTGTCCTTGGTGCACTTCAAGCCTGCCATCGCAGACATCCACCAGCCGCAGGTTGCCCAGCGCTTCGTGATAGCGGTCCTGGTCCTGCTGCTCGCCTGCTGGCCCACCGGAGACCCCACAGTGGCTCCACCTCCGGCCGCTTCACGACTGCCCCTGGTTACCCCTTCGCTAACTGTCCACCCGTGTCCAAAAGGGGATGAGGTCAAGCAGTTGCTGAGCAGTTTCGCTGTCTTGCGATTAAGCGCAATACAAGTCATCAGCACGTGAATGCTGACTTTGGCCAGGCCCCAGTAACGAGCTTGGACTAACCCGTCATACTTCTTTTGTTCAGCAAAGCAGAAAGCCGAACAGGGGTGCCGTGAGGGCCCACCCAGACGCGCAAGTCTGGATACTTGGCCTGCATATAGTCTGAAAAGAGCCGTGGATCCTCGGAGTTCGATGCAAACATCTCATAGTGTGCGGGAACGGTGAGGCGTGGCCGTATCGCGCCGGCGAGGTCAGCAGCTTCCTGGTACGTCATGTTGCCAATGCAGCCCATCCTAAGACGCTCGGCGTCACGTCCATTGATCGGAAGAAAGGCCAGCTCCACGTTTGCTCGTTTCAGTCTCGTCTCGAGCCCTTCGTAGCGGAGCGTGTCGCCGGAATGGTAAATGGTAACCCCACCTGAGCGAACAATGAATCCGAGATACGGATACCCGGTCGTTTCAGCGCGGTCGAAGAATTCGTGCGCAGAGGCGATGGCAGTGACGCGCACGCCGGACGATTCCCATGTCTCCTCAGCGTCAATCGCAACGATCTGCTCCTGCGAAATACCCAGCCCCTCGAGAACAGGTCTTGCCGACTTGGGCACCAGGAACCATGCCTGTGGACTTGCCGTGGCAATGCCGCGAAGTGATGGGTGGTCTATGTGGTCGCCATGATCGTGCGAGCCGAAGACAACCGTCGCATTTGTTACCTCCTCGGGCAGCAACAAAGTAGGCACCTCCCGGCCGGGATCCTCGCTCAGATACGGGTCAAAGTAGAGTGTGGCACAAGACGTCTTGACTATGAACGAATGCTGGCCCAGCCACCAGAATACTGCATCGCCGCTGTGCACTTCGGTCGCATCGATTTCCGTGATGAGTGCATGTCCGGTCTTCATACCTGCGGTGACCTACCCCCGTTTGTGGCACCAGTTGCCATGAGGAAATCACGGTATGGCGGAGCCGACGGTGCTGGTTGGCAAACCGCGGCTCAGCAGTGTACGTCGTCAGAGCCTTTTGGACATTTGGGGGCCGAAGATAAGGTGCAACTTCGTCCCTTTTTGGCTGACTCACCCCACACTGCTGGTTAGCGCCAGGTTATGCTGGCGCTAGTGCGCACGACCAGGTGAGTCAGCCAGAATAGAGGTCAAAGTACACCTTATTCATTTGGCCCGACTTGTCCAAATAGGTCTGAGGACGTACAGCTCGCGCCATATTGCTCAGGTACAAGGCCAGATCCTCGGCGGCCCACTTCTCCACCGGGTTCATCTCATCAGGCACCACGATGTGTACCGCCGGCTGGCCGTCCTTCACCAGCGCAATACTGCCTGCCACAGCGCAGTTCGCCACCCCTAAGACGATGGTCGCCGCCATCAACAACATCCCTCCACCCAATTTCATCTCGCCATCCTCCTTTGTTAAGCCTGAGTATCCACATGCAAAGACAACATTGCTCGGCAAGTGCCGAACACAACGCTTTTCTATTCACCAGACCTGGGCATTATCCTGCGCATCTCACTCGAACTGGATGGTCCCGTAGTACTTGGGATTGTAGGCGAAGCCCTTGGCCTCCGGCTGCCAGGTGAGAAGGTAAGGCCTGCGGGGCACCAACGGTTCAGCCAAGATACGGGGGCTGCGCACCAGCCTGTGGGAATCAATTGTGACGTTAATCCGCCAGCCTGTCGCCACAGAGTCCATACCCAGGTCCGCTAAAGGCACTTTGACCTCGAGTATCCATTCGCCGGGACGGCGCGCATCGGCAACTTCTGCCTGTACCGGCCACGCCTCCTTATCGTCTCCTTCCGGTACAAGGTAGTGCGATCCCATCGCCTGGCCCTTGCCGTCTACATTCAGCACGTAGCGCTCGCCTGCCGGGGAGCAGAACGTCACCTCAAAGCGCTCCGATTGCTTGTCGGGCTGGGCCTCGCTGCCCACGCGCACGCCGAGATAGATGGCCTCGGTGGTATGTACCATACGACATCGGCTCGCCAGGCTGTCGGGGAAGCCGCCGCGCTCTTTGAATCCAGCGGTGAGATAGAAGGGCATCTCCTGCGCTGCGCTCCAGCACGCTTCATCCAGCACGCCATCCAAGCGGGGCGCATCGGCGACCGCCACGCACTTGTAGGTCGGCGGATGAGCTTTCTGCTCCAGCAGCGTCAGCCACGGCTGGTAGTCGAAAATGAGCATATCAATGCGCTCGGCGTATTTGCTATCATCGGGCACCTTCCGGCGCGCATCTTCCAGCCGCTGCATACAAAGCCGGGCGAAGCCCAAGTCGTACTTGTCCTCCCTGCGACCTGCCTCGGGGTTCTCACGCCACTTCCTCTCGAGGTCCTCGTAGAAGACCCGCATCGCCTCGGCCGCAGGACCATAGAAGAGCCGATAGTAGTCGGCCAGCACCTGGTCAATATCCTGGCTGGCGTCCTCCAGAAAGCGGGCGGTAACGTAGATATTCAACCCGTCCATCGCCAGATGCCCGCCTTCGAGAATGGTGTACTCATACATCTGGTGGCAGGTTACCTGCTCGCCGGTGACCTTGCCCACCAGGAACTGCAAGTCGTCGGCGATGTAGTGCGGGCAGATCAGGGGAATGGGGTTGGCCCATTGATGAAATTCGTAATACTCCCAAACCGACAGGAACTTGCATTTTCGCACCCACGCTTCTATACGCTGCCGGTCGCAATCCCGCTTCTCGGTGGTCATATAGAGTAAGCGTTCCTTGCAGATCTGAACGCCCACGTTGTCGGGGAAGCCTTCCGGCTGCTCCGGGGGCATGCCGTAGAAAGCATACGCACAGCAGGTGACGTAATACTGGGGAATGCGGTCCTTGACCAGTTCGGCTACCTTGACCACCAGCGGCCAGACGTAGTGCGAGGCGTAATTCTGGCAGTGGAACGGGCGCTGCGACGACTGATCCGCCTGCTCGCGCCTTTGCCCCTCGCGCTTGTCTTCTATGCACAGCGGGCATTCGCAGATCTGCCGGCCGCGGTATCCATCACAGGGCATAACCGCATTGCAGCTCCCCGGCGAGAAATCCTGGCCCTGCATGTAGCTGACTACCTGGTCGGCGATCATCTCCGGTAAGCCCGGAGCGTTGTGGCACAGGCGAATTGGTGCAGTTGTCCGGACCTCTCTCTTTCCGTCGTACATCGCGAAAAACTCAGGATGGCCCTTTTTCAGCGCGCCGCGGCCATAGCTGGCATGAGTGTGATTAGCCCACGGAAATCGGCCCGGCGCCCCAAAGCCGACCCGGAAGTGCCACTTGGTGAACTCCTCGGTAGTGCCATCGAGCCTTACTCCGGACATAATCCGCATCCCGAAGCTGGGCGCCTTCCTGACGTGCAACGAACCGGGAAGAGCCAGCGTCGCGGTCGCGGGAACCACCTCACCCACCTCTCCGGGCAGATACCAGCGGACGCCACAGTACTCGCGCAAGAAATGCCACACCCCCCGGCACGTGCCCATGCTGGTGAGCACCGAGACCCCGGGCAGCGAGGTCGCCTGGTATTTCCACTTTCTTTGCTTGGCGTCGGGATCATAGGGCTCGTCTCGGCCCACGATGACCAGTTGGCCTGAGTCGGTCCCTCCGGCCATTATGAACTCATCTGGCTCAAGCTCGCCGGCCTCGGCGAGCAGCGCCTGGCCGCGTTCGGTCTTGCCAACATAAATGGCAAACCTGTCCCCTGTTCCTTGGTAGTCACTCTCGCGGACGGGGGCAAACTTTGCTCCCGACATCTTGCCCAGATACAAGGCCAGATCTTCGGCAGCCCACTTCTCCACGGCGTTCATCTGGTCAGGAACGACGATGTCTACGACCGGCCGGCCATTCTTGACCAGATCAATGCCCTCAGCCGCCGCGCAGCTAACAACACGCACGGCAATGCTCACTACCATCAACAACACCAGTATTTCCAGTTTCATTACTACCGCCCTCCTCCGGAAGCTGACATATCGACGGAGGCTGACCAATTGGCGTGTTACAGTTTCTGCAACAGAACTCACTCGAACTGCAATGCTCCCCAGTACTTGGGATTGTAGGCAAAGCCCTTGGCCTCGGGCTGCCAGGTGAGGACGTAGCGAGTATTACCCCGGCGCTGGGACATAATCGGCTCAGCCCAGATGAGCGGACTCTTTAGCATGCGCCAGGAGTGCAGCTTCACGTTCATCCGCCATCCGCTCGCCAGCGAGTCCATACCCAGGGCCGCCAGCGGCAGCTTGACTTCTACTTGCCACGTGTTCTTGTCATTGCCGAAATAGCGGGAGTTATCGGCAACCTCAACATCAACCGCCCATTCTTCGCTTTCATCTGCACCGGGCGTATAAACGGTGCTCTGGACCTTGCGGGGGAGAACGACCGTGAGCACATACCGCTGTCCCTCTGGTGAGCAGAACACAACCTCAAGCTGCTCGGGGACGCGTCCCCGGTTCTTCCGGTCGGCGTCACTGGGGACCCGTGCCCCCACCCATAGAGCATCGCCAGTATGCAACATGCGGCAGTCAATCCCCATGGTATCGGGGAAGCCGCCCCGTTCCGCATACCCCATCGTGAGATACAGGGGTATCTGGTCGGCCCCGTCCCAGCAGGCCTCGTCCAACTTGCCGTCCACTTGAGGGGCAGTCTGGGCCTTCCTGCATCGGTACGCCGGCGGATTCATCTTCTGCTCCACCAGGTTGAGCCACGGCTGGTAGTCGTGGATCAGCATGTCAATGCGCGTGGCGTACTTACTGTCGTCGGGAACCTGTTTGCGCGCGTTGTGCAGACGATTCAACGCCTGGCGGGCAAACTCGACGTCGTACCAGTCCTCCTCGGAGCCGGCCTGGGGCTTGTAGGGGGCCTCCTCTTCGATCATCCGATAGAAGCTCTGGATCGTCTTCGCCGCAGGGCCGTAATACCGGTCAAAGTACTCCGCCAGCACCTGCTCGATGTCCTGGTCGGCATCCTCCAGGAAGCGACCGGTGACGTAGTAGGTCAGCCCGTTCATTCCCAGGTACCCACCGTCGAGTGGCGACCGGTTGAATAGGTGATACACTTCTATCTGCTCACCGAGTGACTTGCCCCTGAGCCATTGTAAGTCTTCGGCGATGAGATGAGGCACCACCATGGGCTCGGGACGGGCCCAGTAGTGCTGCAGATAGTACTCCCACACGGATAGCGCCTGGCACTTCTCGGCCCAGGCCCTTATCTTGGCACGGGCGAGTTCCTTTCTATCGGGGTCTGTATAGCTATGCCGGGCTTTGCAGATCTGAATGCCCACGTTGTCCGGGAACCGCTCGACGTTCTGAGGTGGTTGACCGTAGTTGGCGTACGCGATGCAGCTTATGAAGTGATCGGGCACTCGCTCCTTGACCAGCGCGGCCACCTTCGCCACGATGGGAAAGACGTAGTGCGAGCAGTAGTTGCGGTTTTGGAAGCCCTCGCGCTCATGCTTAGCCTCCCGCCGCTCACCCTCGCGCTTATCCAGGATGCACAGCGGGCACTCACAGATGTTTCTGACACTGTAGCCGTCCGCTGGTGATATGGCGTACGAACTGCCAGGAGGAAGCGGCTTATCCTCGAAGTACTTCACCACCTGGTCAGCCCAGAACGCTGGCAAGCCCGGCGCATTGAGGCATAGGTAGACGGGGTAGGACGTCCGCACATTGGTATTGCCGCCGTACATCGCGTAGAACTCGTTGTGGCCGGATTCCTTTATCGCAGATCCAATCCAATGATGACTGTGATTAGCCCAGGGCGCAGCGCCCGCCCAGCCGTAGCCTACCCGGAAATACCAACGCGTGAAATCGAGAGACGTCCGGTTCAGCGGCGCACGCAAATCGCGCATCTGAAAGTCTGGCGCCTTCCGGACCCGCACTGACGCGGGCAGATCTAGTGTATCGGAGCTCGGCACCTCCTCACCGATTTCGCCCGGGATATACCACCGTACGCCGCCATAGTTGCGTAGAAGATGCCATA
>CAYNMY010000056.1:0-8620 GCA_964398275.1 uncultured Armatimonadia bacterium
CACCCACACCTCCGCCAGATAGTCCACCGCGCCAAAGCGCAGCAGGTAGCGCTCGTGGGCGCCAGCCGCGCGCGCCGGGCGGAAACTGTGCCAGTACCAGGCCACCCCGTGGTAGTCCGGGAAGACCTGCTGGATAATCCCGGGCACGGGTGCTTCCTGCGCGTCGGGCCGGACTGCGTCGAACCAGCGCTCCTCACGCCCGATGTTCTGTGGGTCGGTCTCCAGATGCCATGGACGCTGCAACGTCTGAACGCTGACCGTGCCAGAGGTGGCAGTGGCTCTTTCTTGGTCTATGTGGTTGCCCATTTTCGGCCTCCTGCATAGGCGAAGAATGTTCTCTTTGTACAGCGCCATAGCTTCGCCAGCATCGCCGCGGGCACCTCTGCAAGCATCCTCCATTCCCCTTACGTCGAGGTACAGAAGCCGTCCTGACCCGAAGGTTTAACAGGGTCTGGGAACGAATACTGTTGTGAGATGCGCGGCAGGAGTCCAGAAAAGCCGGTATTCGCGGAACAGAAGGAAAGGAGACTGGGAAAATGACCTCACGGGAACGGGTACTGATGGCGCTCAATCATGAAGAGGCCGACCGAGTACCAATCCATGACAGCCCCTGGACGGCAGCGATCCAGCGTTGGCACAACGAAGGGCTGCCGAGAGAAGTCAGCCCTGCAGAGTACTTCGACTACGAGTTGGTGGGCTTCGGCGCCGATACTTCACCGTGTTTCCCTATCGAGATAGTTGATGAGGATGAGGAGTATATCCTCAGGACTACGCAACACGGTGGGCTGCGGCGCGACCACAAAGACTACTCATCTACTCCCGAGATTATTGACTACCCATGCAAAACGCGCGAAGATTGGGAGAAGATAAAGGAGCGTCTGACTCCGGATCGTGACCGAGTTGATTGGGACGGCGCCTGGCTGGCGGGGACCGGTGAGGATCAGCGCGGGGATGACTCGATCTTGGAGACCGGGCGTTGCGACCGCCGTCTGGGTCTGCCCGGTTGGCAACAGGCCTACGACGAGGGCCGGTTCGTCTTCTATCCGGCGGCCTTCGGTTACGACAAGATGCAGTCGTACGTAGCTTCCGAGCAGTTGCTCATGGCCATCGCGACCGAGCCGGATTGGGTCCGGGATATGTACGAGACAGACGTGACTCTGACCATTCAGATGTATGAGATAATGACCGAAGGCGGTTTCCGGTTCGACGGCGCCTGGCTTTACTGCGACCTGGGCTACCGTAATGGACTGCTGTTCTCGCCTCAGCACTATGATGAGCAACTCCGTCCGACCTTCCAGCGGCTGGTGGATTACTTCCATTCCCAGGGTCTGCCCGTTCTCCTGCACAGTTGCGGCTGCGTCACAGAGCTTATCCCCAGGTTCATTGAGGACGGCCTGGACTGCTTGCAGCCCCTGGAGCAAAAAGCCGGCATGGACTTGCTTGAGCTCAAGAAGAACTTCGGCGACAAGCTGACCCTAATGGGGGGCATTGATGTCCGGGCTATGGCCGACTCTGATCCTGCTGTCATCGAGGAGGAGATCCGGACTAAGATTCCCCTCGCCAAGCAGGGCGGCGGATATATCTACCATTCCGACCATTCTATCCCCAATAATGTCAGTTTTGACCAATATCGCCGGGTTTTGGCGCTGGTGCGCCAGTATGGCGGCTATTGACAGCAGATGCCAACGGCAGTTCCTGCAGAAAGAACTAGTGCTTAGTTGCCTAAATGAGCGTAAGATCGCTTGTCGCTTTCGGGCCGGCCTCGCTGCACTCGACACGGCCCCTCCGACGGCCCAGTTCACCCTCCATAATAACATGCTCGGAGGGGCCATCGTACGAAGTTTCGCAACGCGAAGCTTCCCAGGCTGGCCCGAAAAGTGCATACGATCTTAGCCCGATTTGTGAAACCAACTACCGGTATAGGTGATTCAAATGGATGAGCAGTTTGCCGGCCACAAGATTTTCTTCCCTCAATACAAGAAGGGTAAGCAGGGGCTGCAAACATTTAGCGGGACCATTCTGGACCATGCTCGCAAGCTGGGCGTGCCAATTAGCGCTGAGTGCGGTGGCCAGGGACAGTGTGGCCGCTGCGTGGTAAGAATCGAGAGGGGCGCGGAAGCGCTCAGTCCGCTCACCGAAGCAGAGCGCCAGTTCGATCTGGGTAACTCCGAGCGACTGGCTTGCCAGGCGCGGATCGTGCGGCCCGCTAATCTCTACGTCTACGTCCGGAGCGCCGGCCAGTACTCAATCCTCAGCGACACTGTTCGTCACGAAACAGAGCTGGACCCGCTCGTGCGGCGCGTGGATGGTGAGGTTATCTGGCTTGGGCCTGAGGGCCAGCGTCCGCTGGGCCCATATAGTGGCGGCATATACGGGTTGGCAATAGATGTCGGGACGACTACCCTCGTCTGTCAGGTGCTCGACCTGGAAAGCGGTGAGGAAACCGGCACTATTGCTCGCAGGAACCCCCAGGCCACCTATGGCGATGATGTGATTGCCCGCATTGCTCACACTATGCAGCACGATGACGGCTTGCCAGAGCTCCAGGGGGTAGTCATCGAGGCTGTCAACGACATGCTCCAGGAATTCGAGGACCAACATGGCATAGCGACCGACCAGATCTACGAAGCTGTGGCGGTCGGCAACCCCACCATGCGGGACCTGTTCTTTGGCAGGGATGTCCGCTCGCTGGGCGTTATTCCCTTTGAGGCGGTGAGCAAAGCGCCCTTGAATGTGCGGGCCTCTGCGCTGGGTTTGAGGCTTAGTCCCGACGCCAATGTCTATGGCGCGGCCTTGATCGGCGGGCATGCCGGGGCCGACTGCCTGGCTGACATTATCGCAGCGCGGCTCCACCAGGCCCAGCAGCCCTGTATGCTCATTGATATCGGGACCAACGGCGAGGTGGCCATTGGGAATGCCGACCGTATCATGACCGCCTCTTGTGCAGCGGGGGCCGCTTACGAGGGCGCTACAGTCAGCCATGGGGTGGGCGCTGTTGAAGGAGCAATATGTAACGTCCAAATCCGCAATGACCATGTCGAATACGAAACCATAGGGGGCCAACCTCCCGTAGGCATTTGCGGCTCGGGATTGATTGACGTGCTGGGCGAGTTGCTCAAGACTGGTCTGATGACCAAGCAGGCTAAGCTCGACGGGGATTTCCACGTGACAGATGCGATTAGTCTCAGCCAGGCGGACGTCTACCAGCTCATAACCGCCAAAGCCGGACTGCGGACTGACCAGGATCTGTTGCTGAAGTACTACGGTGTTGACCTGCAGCAGCTAGACAAGATCTATCTGGCGGGGGGCTTCGGTAACTACATTGACGTGGATAATGCCGTCGCAATTGGCCTGCTGCCCGACTTGAAAGATAGGGTGGTCAAGATTGGCAATGCCGCCCTGGCCGGAGCCGCAGAAATGGTTCTGTCGCAAAAGATTCGGCGCGACTCGGAGGTCTGGGCGCTCAAAGTCGAACATACTAAGCCGAACGAGCTCGAGCCGGAGTTTGTCTATATGGTCGCCGAGAATATGTATTTCTGAGGCGATCCGGGCGCCTGCTGCGCCTGCCTTGACATGGGCCCCCTAGAGTACGCTCGCCGAGGAAGGCCGAGCCCCAAGCTTCGACAAAGAGTTCTGGGTGAAACACATTCTCACGGGATCACCAACAGCGCCGACCGGCCAATGCGCTTGCTGGTCATCTGCACCAATCTGTAAGCCAGGCAAATCCCCCTAGCGATTGCGCGCCCACGAGATGTAGCAAGCGGCTGTCCAGCCATAGTCGCGAATGACGCCGACCTGATTGCTGTCCTCGGCCCCTATGATACCCTTGCGATGCAGCCAGTAGGGATGGGTCTCATTATAGGGGTCGTAGAACTCAAATACTGTGCCTGCTTCGTAATACCACTTTTCCACGGCCTCCATCGAACGCCGGCGCAGCTCGTCGGCAATGTAATCAAACCCGTAGTTCTTCAAGCCTTCCCAGATGAGATAGTTTATGTTGAGCCAGGTGGGGCCGCGCCACATGTCGTCGCTGAACTCGGCCTCGTCCATCGCTACCGACGGCACCGGCAGTTCGGCCCAGAATTCGCCGGGACTGGTCAGGTGGGCGACCAGGCGCTCGGCCTGCTCAGTATCTGGAATACCGGCGACCATCGGCAGAAAATCGGCGCCGGTCTTCAGCAGCACCCATCCATCCTGCGAATCTGCCGCCGTGGTCGAGTCCGAACTACGATCCAGATAGATACCTAACTCGTCGTTCCACAGATGTTCGTTCACCCGCGCAGCATGCTGCTCAGCCATGAGACGCCACTGGTCGGCTTCGTCCCTGCGGCCGAGCACATCTGCCATCTGGGCCAGCCGCCGCATCTCGCAGACGGCATAACTGTTGAGATCAATGTGGTCATCAATAGTCGGCCGATCGAACCGCGGAGAGTTGTCCCAGCCGGACTCGGGGCAGCGGCAGCGAACATCTGACATTGACTTATACCACTCCAACAGGCCGTTGCCGTTCGCATCGCGCTCGCGGAATAACCATTCGATGAAGTGGCACAAGGGCTCATAGCAGGCTTCGAGAAATGCCCGGTCACGAGTGACCTCGTATATTCGCCAGGTTGCCCAGGCCAGGATAGGCGGCTGGGTGTATGGCGAGTTGAACGGCTCGGGAGCCTCGCAATGTGGGATGCGGCCGTCCGGAAGCTGGGCCTCGATGACTGCCAGCAAGCTAGCCTGGGCCACCTGGGGCTCCAACTCCAGCCAGCCGAGACTGTGGAAAGCGGAGTCCCACAGCCACATATGCCGGTGGGGCCAGACGTCGGGAGTAGTCCAGCGCCGGCGAATCTGGCCCTCAGGTGCTCGTAGATTGAGCTTCAGTACCTCGGCACACTTGCGGTAGGTCCGCTCGTCGGCATCGCCCAGAAGTCGCGAGCCGTCAAGATCACGGACGAAGGCGCTGCGCTGGGCCAGTAGTTCGTCCAGGTCGAGTTCGAGACCGGCCTCGGCGCGATCCAGCGCCTGCTGCGAACTCTCCGGGCTTAATGCCACACAGAAGCGCTGGCCCTGGTCTCCTGGCGCCACTGCCAGTTGGACGAAGCCGGCTTCGGTTTCAGTCGGACCTTCTGTCCGCACATCCAGGGCACCGCTCACGCACCCGACTATTGTCCAGCAGTCGGCGAAGGCAAATCTCACCGTGCCAGTACCGGCGGCGCTGTCGGCGGTCAGATCCACGGCGTCGCCCAGAACCAGCCGCGCCTCGACGTCATTCACCTCGGAGCCAAAGCGAAGCAGCACGTCCGGGCCCAGATGCAACCAAAGGCCCAGCGGCTCGACGCTGGCGCTCCCCACCAAGGTATGGGCCCAACTGGTTGGCCCGTCCAGACCGGAGAACGCGAGGAGCTTTCCGTCCCCCCACCGGTCGGGCATAGTCGGTTCCGAGGTCCGTCTCCCACCCCCGCCGCCGCTACACGAATTCACGAGCAGAACCATGCCAGTAGTGGCAATGAGACAGAATAGCAATCTCTCGATGTCATTCGTTCCGCCCATTGCTGCGTCACGTCCTTTTCAGTGTCCCGCTTCGCTTGTGCGATCGGTCACGAACTGGTACTGCCGGTCCAGCGCATAGAGCCGTTTGCTCTTGCGCGCCGGGATACTGTAGTGGTTCCAGCCTGAATGCCAGGGCTTCTTCCGATGGGGCAGCAGTATCGGCACAATATCGTACTTCTGCCGGATGTTGTACCGGTATACGAACTCTGGCGAGGCCTGCTCACCGTACCCCTGGAAGATCACCAGCGGGCCGCTGCCCGAGTAGTCCCTGACTACCGAGGCGCTAGCGGCGTAGTCACTATCGAGCGCGGCCTCCGGCACTATCACCCGACCTTCGTCCCAGCTCTTGCCGGCATCGCGGCTTGTCCATACCAGCAGATCACGGTCGCGAGACCCGAAGCCGACGATATTCACCCCGTCGGCCGTGTGCATCTTACCGTTGTGCAGCCAGACCTGCTTTTTGACCTCTTCACGTGCGTCCTTCGTCGGCTCCAGGGTTACCACGCGCGGGCCCACTTGCAGGAAAAACTGCCGGCGCTTGCACTCGTTGGCGTCCAGCTCGGCCCGGTTGGTGCTGGTGCCCAGGTCCACGCCGTTCATCGCGATGAGGCGGCGGCTGGTCGGATCATACTTCACCGAGTAGTGAGTCCTTTTCGCGTTAGCCCACGTCGTGCCGACACTTCCCGCGTCCAGTAGCGCGCAGTAGATCAGGTCCTCGACCTCATCGTACACGAACGCCCGCTGGTAGGCCCGGGTGCGGTACTCCTCGTCGGGGTGACTGCGGAAGCTGACCAGTTGTGTGCCCTCGTCCCAGGTGCTGCCGTTATCTGTGCTGCGGTAGACGAAGGTGACGGCGTGTTCGGTGCCAGGAGCAGGCAGGCCACGGCGGCAGAAGACCAGGATGTCGCCGTTGCCGACCTGCACGGGGTGAGGGTACGTATTGCTGGCACCGAACTCCTTGCCCAATCGCCAGCGGGTGATGTCCTCGGGGTAGAGGCTGCGGGCGTACTTAACCGGATCGCCGTGGCAGCCGTAGAAGAGGTGCAGATAACCATCGCGGGTGACGAGAATCTCTGGGGTATTGTGGCCGTCAGCATAGCGGCAGTCGTCCGCCGCCACCGGTCCCATCCATTGCCCGGTGTCGTGGTCGTAACAGGCAACGCTGGCATTGAAATTGTTGTCCAGGTAAGTCACGTAGGTCCGATTGTGCTTCCCCGAGAAGAACATCGCCTGCGAGGGCGGATTGTTGTACGACAGGACACCGCGCTGCGAGTCGTCGGCGAAGTACTTGGGGGCTGCTGCCCATGCCGCCGGCGGTACAGACAGTAACCCGAACAGGACCGCTGCGTATCTGATTACTGGGCTCCTGTTCATCATGAACCACCCCTTGCTTAGTGTGTTTCATTCCCGCGGTTAGTTACGAACTGATGGTCGGCGTCCAGCGCATAAATTCCTTTGGCCTTGCGCGCCGGGATGTCATAGTGCGAAGCGTGCGACCAGCGGGGCTTACGGTCCAGCGGTAGCTCTATCGGCCAGCGCTTCGACCACTTATGGCTGCCGCCACCCGCCATGTTGACACCATATTCCTTCTGCAGTTCGTACCGTGCCAAGAACTCTGGCGAAGGCTCCCCCCCTGGGCCCTGGTAGAGCACCAGTGGGCCGCTTCCGCTATAGTTCCTAACGATATTGACCGAAGGCTCGATGGGGTGTTCGGGTTGTTCTGCGCTGACGATGATTCTCCCACTGCTCCATGTGTGCGCAGCATCTGAGCTCTTCCAGACCTTCAAGTTGCCGTCCCGAACCCCGTACCCCTCGATGTGGACGCCGTCGCTGCTACGCATATACGGCTGCGCGGTTGCTGGAGGTTGGATTTTTAGCACGCGGGAGCCAGGAAGCTGGACGAAAGTGTACTCACTGCTCTGGGGACCATTGGCGTCCAGCTCTTCTCTGGTCGCCATCGTGCCCAGGTCTGCGCCGTTCATGGCGATCAAGTGCCCGCTGCTCAGGTCGTATGCTACTGCATACTTGACGAAGTAATCGCCTTCGTAGAGCGTTGCGCTTGCCGGGAGTTCCTCGGGCTTGGGCTTGCGCAGACGCATGGTTAGCTCCAGGTATATTCTGTTCTCACGAGCATCATACGTTACGCGACGAATATAGCACCAGGTACGTTCGCCGAAATCCACCAGAATTGGACTGGCTTGCCACGACCTGCCATTGTCACTACTGCGGTGGAATTGCAGCACCTTATGGTCGCCAGGCAGATCGTGCCTGTGGAACAGCAGAATGTCATCATTATCCAGCTGCAAGGGATTAGGATACGTCTCGCCTGTCCCGATCTCCCTGCCCAGCCGCCAGCGCGTGATATCCTCGGGCCGGAGGCTGCGCGCGTACTTGATCGGATCGTAGTGACAGCCATAGAACAAGTGCAGATAGCCGTCCCTGGTTATCAGCAGCTCGGGCGCGTTATGTCCGTCCCGGTAGCGCAGGTCGTCTACCTGCACCGGCTCAGCCCAGCAACCGGTATCGTGGTCATAGTAGGTGATATTGGCCATGAACTCGTCGCTCATGTAGACGACGTAGGTTCGGTTGCACTTGCCCGAATGAAACATGCCCTGCGAGGGCGCGTTGTTGCTGGACAGGGCCCCCTTGAGAGAATCGGAAACGAAATACCTTGGGCTGGCTGCGAGTAAGGCAGCCGCGCTCAACAACGCGGCTACTGTTACTAAGCCCGGTACCCACGCTAGCCGGCTTGGCATCTTCTCACGACCTCCTTTGGACTGCTGCACTCTTGCATTGTCCAACAATTGGCAGTCATCGTCAAGCACCAGAGCCGCCTCGCCTCGCGCTTCGTGGCGATGCGGGGAGTCACTCAGGGACAGGAATTGCACCTGCCTCTGGACACTCGATTCACTGCCTCGCTACCTGAAGAAGAAATACATCTTCTGGCTGACGATCATTCCGTAGGTGCCCCAGCAGATGGCCGTTATGAAATCCCCCATGATTACCCCCAGGAACAGTGGCCGCGCCTCTTGGTAGGCTTTGATGCCGAAATAGCGCAGAATGACCGTCTTGATCAACCAGG
>CAYNMY010000057.1:0-8607 GCA_964398275.1 uncultured Armatimonadia bacterium
CAGCGCAATCCAGCGGCTCATCGAAATCGAAATGCGGCCGGTAAGTGAAGAACGGTTTCGGCAAGCCCTAGAATACGTTAAATCCGACCCTCCAGAGGGCTGGCAAGTTTGGTTTGCTCGGCAGGAAGTTCTTCTGCACGAATACGGGAAGGTTGAGCCTGAAGTTCCCTGCGAACTGCAGGTTATACAGATCGGTCCTGTCGCCTTTGCTGCCAATCCGGCCGAATACTTTTGCCAGTTCGGCCTCAATATCAAGAAGCGGTCGGGATTCCCCTTCACGTACGTCGTCGAGCTGGCCAACGGATACATCGGCTATGTGCCGACCGCTGATGCCATGGGCCTGAATGGTGGGGGATACGAGCCGCGGCTAGCCTGCAGCAGCAAGCTCGTCCCGGAGGCCGGCGAGTTGATTGAGGATAGTTTGGTTGATATGCTGAATGAGCTAATCCCTGGCGACGTACCCGAACCACCGACGGTGGAGGAGGTGGGGACGGCGTGGGAAGCTGGCGCTGCGACCCCGGATGACGTGATGTGAAAGCAGATTTCCCCTACGGCTTGGAGACGTCAGAAGCCAGTAGGCCGAGTACGCTTTGCATGACAGATTCCTGTCCTGCATCGTTGGGGGGCCAACGGATCAGGCTGGCGTTGTCTGCGGAGGTTTACAATCTGGCAACTTCCTGCCATACCTGACCTTGCCAGCCAGCATCCCAACTAAGCCGAGCAAGATCGGAGTTGAAGTAGCTTGCCATGCCCACCGCAGCATATTCCAGATGGCTCAGCTAGCCGTGCCCAAGGATTTGCTTGCGAAGATTTTCCAGTGAGTCCGCCCCTCACGCCTGGCGCGGGGCAGCTATGACCTCGAGCAGCTAATAATCGGTAGTTTTGCCTACGCCAGGCGGGATCGTCTCTGATTGGCCCCCAAGGCAGTCACACCTGTTCAATTCAGGGCCGAATGCTGGTGAGAAGTCTTCTAACCTCGGGGTTTCGTAGTTGAATTATCCGCATCAGGAGGAATTAGCGCTGGAAACAGAGAATGCTAAACGTAACAACAAAGCATACGGGCATTTCCACTGGAGGGCAGAACCATGTCGGAGAAGCTCGGATTGGGCATTATCGGAATGCGCATGGGTAGCAGTCAGCTTAGGCAACTGGTACACCTCCCGGACGTGGATCTGATCGCGAGGGTTTTGTGATTGTAGTCGAGCCCCAACGGGTATTTCTGGTTGGCAACGAGCTATTCCGTACCTACTGGGCGGTGGGGGAGTTTCTCCGACGATACCTCGATGTCCGGTGGCTCAGGCCGGGCGAAGTTGGCGAGGACATATTGGAAAAAGCAAGGGTTGTGATTCCTCCACAGCGCATAATTGAGGAACCTGCGATTCTGGCCAGGACCTGGGCCGGATAATGCATCTTAACAACAGCCCTTTGCCTGTCTTGACAACGGGGTCCACCTAATTGTGCCCGGCACAAAGGTAGCTGAGCCGCACCGAGCTACTGCCTAACACTAAGAAGGAGGAGAAATAAGATCATGACCAGCGCAGTAGATCTTACTGATTTTGAGGAATACGCGCGCAACATAGGAGAAGAAGATGAGGACTGGCAGCCAGCGTTTCAGGAGGCCATCGACACTGCCCAACGAGAGCACAAGGCGGTCTACGTCCCAGCCGGAGAGTACAGGCTCCGCACTGCCATCTCGATTGTCCCACGCGAGGACCGAGGGGATCGGTTCAAAGAAGCAAGAACGAGGCGCCACGGGCTGCGTATCTACGGCGATGGTCCCTATCTATCAACTATCTCACAAGAGGTAGAAACCGAGAATTGCGTTAATTGGACGGGCCTGAAATACGAAGAGGGTGCCAATAATGGCCATCTGTCTAACATTTGCCTGCGAGGAGGGGCAACAACCCTCAACATCAAGTGGCACAACTACTTCACGCTAGACTCATGCTACATCGTTGGAGCCCACGACAATGGGATACATGCTGAGGGTTGGTCGAGTCACTTCTTGAATTCTATCATAGAGTTTTGTCAGGGCGCCTGCATCTGGGCGGGCGATCACTTCAACAATTGCGTAATTCGCGACTGCTACTTCAGTCACGCTGGTGTGGGAGTGCGGTTCTACGGGGTTCATGGCTCACGTATCGAGGGGTGCGGATTCGAGCAGTGTGCTAAGGCGGCAGTCCTTCTTAATGCGGTTAGGGGACTTACGATCAGCAACTCGTATTTCGAAGGCAACGGCGATAAGCAGTTGGAAGGCTTCCCCGTGAGCGGGTCGGCTAACACCATTCACTTCGACCAGCACTGCTGGCAGGTGAACATACACGATTGCATCTTCAGATACAACAAGAGTGACGAAGGCGCCCTAATCTCCGTTGCCGACTGCTTGGGCGGGCATATCTACGACAATCTTCTCTATACCGTCAAGCCGGGTCGCTGCCGCAATGCCCTCAAGTTGCGCGCGGGGTCAGAGACACGCCCTGAAGAAGAGACAGCAATAGCCAACTTGCGTGTGGAGAATAACCTGGTCTACAACTGCGCGCAGCTCTTGGTAGAAGAAGAGCCGGGACTGGTGGAGCAGGCTGTGGCCAACGGATCGTCGTTTGACTGGGAACTATCGGAAACTGATTGACAGTCGCTACACAGCTTCCGCAAACGTAGCTAGACGGGAGCAGCAGGACTCATCCAAGGTGCCTCAGATCCGATGAGTTCCTGACTGCTCACCGCCAGGCAATCTGTGATATCAGCGCCGAGGAGGCAGACCATGCTACAGCAGACATGTGTAATATTGGTGACTGTTCTGATGTTGTTGACAGCTTGTGGAATGGGGTGGACTGACAAAGGACCGGTAGACGTAACCGATTACAGTCAGTACGTGAAAAACCCCGGTACCGATCAGGAAGACTGGCAGCCGGCCTTTCAGGAAGCAATCAAAGTTGCCGAAGCTGCACAAAGGCCCCTCTATGTGCCGGCTGGGAACTACAAGATCCGTAAGGCAATCGAGATACTTCCGCGCAAAAGGCCTGGAGGCGGCCGGTACCCGAGTATACGCATATTCGGGGATGGCATGTACCAGTCAATCATCTCACAAGAGGTAGACACGGAAAACTGCATTGATTGGACAGGGCTGGTTTATGGTGATGGCTGCGGTAACGGCCAGTTGGACAGCATATATCTCGCTGGAGGAAACATCACTCTCAATCTGAAGTGGCACAGTTCTTTTCTGATGACCTCCTGTCGAATCTCCGGTGCCCAAACCTATGGAGTGTACACGGAGGGCTGGTCAAGTCGCTTTCTGCACTCCATTTTCCGGTGGTGCGGCCAGGCTGGGTTTTACGGTGGAGCCCACTTTAACAATGCCATCATAAGGGACTGCTACGTCAGCAGGACCAAAATTGGAATTGAGCTGCGCGGCGGGCATGGCTCGCGGATAGAAGGGTGTGGATTCGAACACTGTCCAAAGGCCGCCATTTTCGTCGTTGGAATGCGTGGTTTGACCATTAACAACTGCTACTTCGAGGGTAACGGCGACACTGATTCCGAGCACTTCCCGATAGAAGGTCCGGGCAATACCATTCAGCTGGATCGAGGCTGTCTGCAAGTCAACATTCACGACTGCATACTGCGGTCGAATCTGGATGACCAGGGGGCCTCGATCTCCGTGGCAGACCTTGTGGGCGGGCACATATATGACAACCTGTTCTACACTTCGAAACCGGGAAGGCATAAGCACGGCATAATGCTGCGGCCTCAGTCCGAAACGAAGCCAGACGCTGAGACCAGCATTTCAAAGCTCGTTGTCGAGCACAACATTGCGCGGAATGTTGCAAAGCCACTGGTGGAGGAACAACCGGGATTGGTGGAGCAGGCTATTGCCAACGGATCGTCGTTTGACTGGGAAGTATCGGAAACTGATTGAAAATACCTACGACCGAAATATGACTAAAGGGGCAGTCCAGGCGTCTGCAACACCCCTGAAAAAGTAATGGGTACCAGATGCCTATTCTACACCAATCAGAAAATCCTTTCTTATCGGTATAACTATTTAGTGGTCATGGCACTAGAATGCGACTTTTGTAAGAATAGTATGCTGTAGAAGGAGGAACTAATATGTGGGCCATTGCAGTGAGCATTTTATTCCTGATTGGCATTACGCCACTGGCAAGTGCTGCTGATTTCCCGATACTGGATGGTGACCGCCAGGCGACGATTGTCTTCAGCACCGATGCCAAAGAAATCACGCAGAGTCATTGGATAGTGACGGCGTCTGATCCCTATACCGAGTTGGCTGCCTGTATCGAGAAAGCGGC
This sequence comes from uncultured Armatimonadia bacterium, assembly GCA_964398275.1. Classification (GTDB taxonomy): domain Bacteria; phylum Armatimonadota; class Zipacnadia; order Zipacnadales; family Zipacnadaceae; genus JALGTD01. Next base: position 4,308 of record CAYNMY010000057.1, read on the forward strand.
AGGCCGGCGGCTGGTCACGGTTTGTGAGGACGACTTCCAGCCAGTGGAGGGCAAGTTCCCCATCTACGTCGGGAACTGTCGGATTACCCAGGAAGTACTGGGAGCGGAGCTGGCCAAGATCGACCGCGACGGCTTTATGATCGTGGTGGAGCCCGAGCGCGTTTTCCTGGCCGGTCCCCGCGTCTGGTCGAGTTATTGGGCCGTCTGCCAATTCCTGGAAGACTACGTCGGCGTGCGCTGGCTGATGCCGGGCCCGCTGGGCGAAGACATCCCACGGCAGGAACGGATTGTGGTGCCCGCGGGCCGGCGTGTGGAGGAGCCGGTGCTCGTGGGGCGGAGATGGAGTGGCGTCGATGACCGGAGTGGGGCTGAGTGGTCGCTGCGGCAGCGCGTCACGCCAACCTCACGTTACAACCGGTACAAGTTCAGCCACAATCTCGGTAAAATCTTCCGTTCCGAGGAGTATTTCGACGAGCATCCCGAGTATTTCCCGATGCGCGATGGCCAGCGCTTCCGTCCCGCAACTGGATCCCATTCCAACTGGCAGCCATGTATGACCGAGCCGGGCACGGTTCAGGTGGCCGCGCAGGCCGCGCGGGAGGCCTTTGACCAAGACCCCGATTTGGAAGCGTACTCCTTTGGCATCAACGATAATGCTGGGTTCTGCGAGTGCCCCACGTGCCGCCCTCTCTGGCAAACGCACGGGGAACTTCCCGGGATAGCTGACGGGAGGTCGCAGGGTTCAACACTGTTTTATTCCTGGCTCACCAAGGTCGCCCAGGAACTGGAGAAGACTCATCCGGACAAGCTCCTGGGCTGCCTGGCTTACGCAAACAATACCACACCGCCACCGCAGGAAGTGGAAATAACTCGCAGGATCCTGCCGTACATCACTTTCACCATTGCCGACTTGTATGTGCCTGAATATCGGGATATCGTTGGCAACTTGGTCGAGGCCTGGGGAGACAGGGTTGGCCAGATTGGCTTCTACGACTATGCGTACGGGGTAGGCTACGTTCTGCCTCGCATCTACACCCACCTTCTCCAGGACACTCTGCAGCATGGTCTGGAGCACAGCCTCAAGGGCGTATGCGCCGAGGTCTATCCCAACTGGGGCCTGGACGCTCCGCGGATCTATCTCACTGCCGCCCTGTGGTGGGATCCCTATGTAGATATAGATGTGCTCTTCGACGAGTGGAACGAGCGGATGTTCCGGGAAGCGGCCGAGCCGATGAAGAAATATTTTCTGCGCTGCGAGCAGGCCTGGACGAACTACGAAGGTTCCTGGGACCGCGGCGAATCGAAGTCCGAGTTCGACATCTTCATGCGTACCCCCATCCTGGAGGTCTACACGCCCGAGGTTCTCGCAGAGTGTACCGGTTACCTCGACGAAGCTGCACAGCTGGCGGAAAGCGACCTGGTCAAACAACGGCTTCACTTCTTCCGCAAGACCTGGGACCTGGGCCTGGTATTCGCCACGGCGTACTGGCCCAACCAGACTATCCGCAGGCTCATCGCCCAGGATACACCGGTAGAGCAGGTCGCACAAGCGCTGCACAAGATCCCCGAGGCAATGAAGCTTGCAGACTTCAAGCGTGAGGTAAAGGAACGGGTGGGCGACGACCGGCTTGCCTTCAATCCGCGAGTCAAAGATCACTGGCTGCCGATTCCGGGTAGACCCAACCGCTCATGGATTCAAGACTACAAGACCGACGCTGCTGACAAGACCTACAACTGGTTTGTCGCCCGGCTGACTCCGCCAGCCATCGAACGGGCCCGGCGGGCGGGCATGCTCCGGGCGCGGACGGTTCAACAGATGGTGGCAAAGCACATCCGCGAGGTCTTCCCCACCGGTGGATCATCACGGTACCAGGAGGCTGTAGCAGAGATCTCCATGATGGCGACGAAAGTGGTTGATGCTGGCAAAGCTAAGTCTACACCACGAATAGACGGAATACTGGACGACGGGATTTGGTCCCAGGCGAGTGAGCTGTCCGACTTTACCATCAGGGGCAGCAGCATGGTCCCCTCGGAATGTGCGACGACGGGTCGAATTGCTCACGACGCCGAGAATCTGTACGTGGCTGTGGAATGTCGTCGGAAGATCAAGGGCTCGGGTGTGCCCGATATAGTAGGCGATCTGAGCTGGCCTGAACAGTGGCACGTGTTCGGTCCCCTGGGACGAGACGACCCCGTTTTGCCCGACGAGGTGCTGAGGACTATTCCCGATGAGATTGAAGTCGCTGGTCGCAAGCTCACGGCACAGCCAGTCACAGCCACCGAGAATAAGTTTGACTTCGCGCCGCTTCTCGGCGGCACTAAGGTGGGACGTACAGGCTATGCCTTCCTGGCGCTGGAGGCTCCCGAAACCGCAGAAGTGACCCTGGGGATGGGCGCTGACTGGTGGCTGCAGATGTGGCTCGACGGAAAGCCAGTCTACGACACGCTGGAGGCCGGTAACGACTCATGGCCGCCTGCGATCAGCGACCACATCGCCAAAGTTAAGATGACGAAGGGCCATCATGTTCTGGCGGTACGGTTCATTAGCGGATCAGGCGGTTCGGTGCTGGCCCTGGGCGGGCCGAACGAACTGCGCGAGATCCCGGAGACGGTTTGGATTCCGGAAGTGAGGGAACTGAAGATGGATGTCCAGCCGACCGAGCGCGACGGTGACCTGGAGGGCGATGATTATGTGGCAGTCATCATCAGCTCCGCACAACACCCCGAAAGCTGGGGCCACTTCATGGTAAATCCGGCCGGTGCTCTGCGCGATCAGCGCGACGGCCGCAATGGCCCCAATGTGGGCTACGACTTCGATTGCGAGTGGGCGGCGAAGGTTTACCCGGACCGCTGGACAGTGGAGCTGCGTGTGCCCCTGGCGGAGATGAATATCTGCCCATCCGCTGATTCGGTCGTGCGCTTGAATCTGGTGCGACGTGAAGGTGGCGAGGTCTCGACGTGGTATCCCGAGCCGCTGCGCGGCCCTCACTGGCACTCGGCCAATCTGGGCTGGGCGATTCTGGAGTGATGACCAAGGTCGGGTCTAATTGTCCAGCTTCTTCGGCGGGGGCAGCTCGTTCCCTCGCTGCCTCAGTTCCGCGAGACGCTCTGCATAGGCGGGATCGTCAATGAGATTGGTGGTCTCACCGGGGTCATTGCCCATGTCGAAGAGCTGCTCAGGGTAGCCTTCAGCCGTGTAGCGGACGTACTTGAGATTACCCCGGCGGATCATAAAGCATTCGCCCCCGTGGTACCAGCTTATCAGTTCACTTATTGCCTCATCCCGCCACTGTACGTCTTCTCCCCTCATCAGCGGCATCAAGCTGTCGCCCTCAAGATCGTCAGGGGTAGAGACACCGGCCAGGTCGCAGATCGTCGGGAAAAGGTCCAGATGGGAGACTACCTCATCAACCCGCTGGCCGTTATTAGGGTTGCGTGGGTCGTAGATGATCAGAGGCACTCGGGCCGAGCCGTCGTGAAATTGCTTCTTCTCCCAGCATCCGTGCTGGCCAAGCATCTCGCCGTGGTCGGCGAAGTAAATGATGATAAAGTCATCCAGGATATTGAGTTGGTCCATCTTGTCCAGCAGGATGCCGAAGGTGGTGTCGGTAAACTCCACCTGGCCATAGTAGGCGGCAGTGGCCCGCAACACCTGGCGTTCAGTTACGTCTTCACCGAGCTTTGCACTGTATTGATTGTAGCAAGGATGATCGTCAGGTGGCCCCTCCAGATACGGCTCGACCCGGTTGATGTAGTAGTCAAACAGGTCTTTGGTGCATTGGAACGGATAATGCGGGTTGGTGAGCGAGAGAAACAGGCACAGCGGCTCATCCGCATGAATGCGGTCATAATAGGAGTTAGCGAAGTAATCGTCCAGGTAGGCACAGGTCCCTTGTGCCCAGAGGCTGTCCCAAAGCATTCTGCCCTCGGTTATTTCGACGGTCCGAGCGTTCCGGATTTCCCCGATTGGTCCCCAGAAGTACGCGACGCCCTTAGCCCTCTTCTCCTCCTTCGTCAGGCCAATTGGCTCGGCGTCTTCCGCCAGTGGCGGAAGAAAGGCCCCCGATACCGACACATTCCCCATCGGCCGGCTCTGCCAGCCGTGTAACTGGTCCTGGTCTTCAAAGTGCATGTGGCCGAAGGCAGTCGTGGTGTAGCCGTACCGGCCTAGTTGCCCGGGGAAAGTCAGGATGTCGCTATCCCAGGGATCGCCGAACTTCGTGCAGCCGATGGTCCGAGGCAGTTTGCCAGAATGAAAGCTCTGCCGGGTAGGTACACAAACCGGAGAAGCGCAATAGCA
>CAYNMY010000058.1:0-8576 GCA_964398275.1 uncultured Armatimonadia bacterium
GTGAGCACTGCTGAGGAATTCGCCGCGGTTCACCCCTTGGTCTGCGCGCTGGGGCAGATCGAGGAGCACTACATCACTATCTTGCGACTGATGCCTCCCGAAACCGCGCCGCACGAGTTGACACAGAGCCGCGAAGACCTGGCCGGCTGGCCGATGTGCCAACAGGTTCCCGGCACAGTGACCTACCGAGCTGTGGCCGCCGAGTCGCGCGTGCACGAGATACTGGGGGCGGCTGCCCATCACGATATTATCGTGATGGCTGTCGGCACCGAACGGCGCAGGCTGCGCAGAGTCTTCTTCGGATCTCTCGCCGAGGACATCGCCCTTCGCAGCCCCATCCCCATCCTGCTGGTCAGCGGCCAGACCTGGCCGCCAGCGCACTCCGGGCACTGTAGAATATGACGAATCTCGAATGACTGCGTGTTCCAACTCGAAAGCGGGGCTCAATAAAAATGCAACCATGGACCTTTGTGCATGCAACTGACATCCACGTCGGCTCGCCCAAGTCTTACCGGTTCCAGCCAGCGTGGAATGAACAATGGCAGACTGCCCGCCGGCAGATTATTGGCATCAACCCAGACCTTCTCCTCGTCGGCGGCGACCTGACGCGCGACGGCAATTTGCACAGATACGAGTTCGAAGCCATCAAGGCGGACCTCGACGCCCTGCCTTTCCCTTACTATGTAGTACCGGGCAATATGGACACGGGCAACAAGCACACTCGTGTGCAGGGGCCTTGGCAGAATTACGACGACCTCGCCCTCAACATACAGTCCCACCAGATTCGACAGTGGGAGGAAGTTTTCGGGCCGAGCCACTGGACGTTTGTCCATAAGAACGCACGTTTCTCCGGCTTCTGCGATATGATCCTGGGCTCGGGCCTGCCTGAAGAGGAGCTACTGTGGCAATGGCTGGAGGCTCAGGTGGGCCAACCGCCGGCCCAGTACCATATATGGATAATGCACTCGGCGCTCTTCGGGGACGATCTTCACGAACTCAATTGGGACATTACCGACGCAGAAAGCTATCTTAACTGGTATTTTGGCATTGACGAGCCGCATCGCAGTCGGCTGATGGAGGTGTTCCAGGCCACTGGCACTAACCTGGTCATCAGCGGTCACGTGCACTGCCGCAAAACCCATTTCGCGGAGGGCATTCGCTTCGACATCGGCCCTTCGACGGCGTTCCCCCAGTGGGGTGACCGCTGGGAAGACGGCGATGACACGCTGGGCTTCCTCAACTACGAGGTCACTGACGACGGCATTGTACACAACTTCGTGCCGCTTGCCGAGCTATCTGAAGCTGAGGGCTACGGCCCAGGCGGTCACCCCCTCCCCGAGCTCCGCGACTACTCCCGGGCCTGGGAGCCCGGCGGGTGATTGCCCGCAACACCGGTCACTGCCCGGCGGCATCTACAACTGTAGCTTGGTACAGCGAGCCGATCTGCTCCGCAGGCAAAGCCCGGCTGAAGATCATAACCTCGTCCAGCAACCCGTCATAGTACGACCGGAAGTAGCGGGCCGGGTCAATACCCAGGCAGACCGGCTGCTTCTTCTCGACGGGCAGGACGTTGAGGCCACCCTCAGCCTGCTTCCTGGCAACTTCCTGGCCGTTGATCGATATGCGATTGCCCAACAGCGGGTCGTAAGCAGCAGCAATGTATGTCCAAACGTTCCCGGGAATCACTTCCGGAGATTTGACCGTAACACGTTCTACCCCATCGGGACTGGTGGTGAACCGAACTTTCCCACTTTCGAGTGCCAGTTCCCACTGATAGGTGACGTGCAGGGTGCTACCGCTGCCCCCCGCGCTGACGAGAATTCCGGTCTCGCCCTTATCGGTGGGCTTCACCCACAGCGCCACGGTCATCTCGTCGGGAAGATATAAAGCTGAAGAGCGCCGGATCATGCAGGCCTCCAATAACTCCTCCCGCAGTTGCAACACGCCGCCACCGCGACCAGGTACGATCCGCCCCGAACACAAGTACACGCTGTTGTCCTGGCCGCTGACGTCGGCTGGCGCTGCCAGCTCGTCCTGATCAAACGAAAACCGGCATACCAGGGACGCGGGCAGCGCTTCGTTCGCTGGCCCGGCCTGGTGAAACTCGCGCACCGCAGGTATGTTTGGCAAAGCCTGAGCGTCAGGACCAACCACGAAACGCTGCCACTGCGCAGCCGGCAGCACCACGGCAATCTCCAGGGCCGTCTCATCGTCCCGAGCAACCTGGCGCAGGATGCGAACTCCTTCTCCTCTTATCCCGTAAGTCCCAGGTGGCAGTTGGAGTCGAATGCGCGCATCAGGAAAGTCCTGAGCGTGTTGATTGTGTACTTCAACCAGGCAAGTCTTTGGCCTGCCTTCCACTGGCCGCTGAAATACCGAGATGCGATTGTACCGCAGCGATGGAGCTCGGCCGGGCCTTATCCCTCTCCAGTAGGCGGTATTGACTTGTGGCGTGGCCTGGTGGTCACGGACGGTTATCCAACGCATCGCGCCGATGCGGTGGGCCACATCGGCGGTCTGAGCGTATACCGTGTTACCCTTGTGCTCGACTTTGTCCTGGGCACAGTGCCCATACACCACCAGGTCCGCACCCAGTTCCCGCTCCCACTGCGGGCACCAGGTGTAGTTGGCGTAGACTATGTGCCGGAATGCAACTTTCAGAGTCTCATCATCGGCCTGCCGGAGAAACTGCTTGTACCAGGAAATCTGGGTGGGGTCGAACTGCTCGATATGTACCTTCTGGTAGCAGCCGCTGTTCAGGCCGATGTAGCGATCGGCACCGAACGAGAAGGTGAACCGATCCGGCCCGAAGACCTGCCGGTACCAGTGAATCGGGCCGGGCTCGCCCCACGTGCTCAGATCGTGATTGCCCGGCACCATCGCCGTCGGAACCGTGAATTCATTGAGCCCCGCCAGCAATCTCTCGAACTTCCTTATGCCCACGTCGTGACTTTTCGGATTGTTGATGTTATCGCCCGTTATCAGCACAAAGGCCGGGTTCATAATGTTGATCTCGCGCGCCATGGCCCGCAGTGTCTTCAAATCCGACTCGATACTGTCCAGCGCGACAAAAGCGTAATCCTCGGGCCACTGTTCGCGCACCGATACCGCACGCCGACGCACCGGGAACTGCACATCACCGCCGACGTGCAGGTCGTACAGCCCCTCCGGCAGGTCCGGCGGCACATCAACGCGCAGTGTAACACGCCCGAACCCGTTGTTGACAGCACCTGCGACGCCCAGCGCCCGCTCCTCTGTTGGATAGACGGCATCCACCAGCTCAGCGGTGTATTGTCCGTTTGACTCGGGGTCAATCAACTCAACTTCGAGAGCGTCTCCTGGTCGCACAAACAATGGACTGGTCTCGGTGGGCCGGTAGATGGTGTGGGCCAGCGGATGCGAGTCGGCTTCGGCCAACACGATCTCAACTGCCTGTGCTTCTCCCGCAGGCACGGCGGTTGTGGCGGGCTGATAGTCAGGCGCCTGCGCGGTGATCTGTCCAGAGCCAAGAGGCAAGGCCCAGGCAAAGATGCCGTCATCACCGGCCGCTGCCTCCAGAGGTAGCTCAGCACCCTCGAATTGCAGTGCCGCCCGCGGAATGGGCAAACCCGTCGCATCGGCTACCCGGCCCGCCACGCTGCGCAGTGGCTTGTCGCTGGTGATGAAGCCGGCCACGCTCACCGCGAAACCCGTCGGCCCACCGACTATCTTCTCGCCTTTGCGGCCGAGCGGGTTGGACGCCACGCCGACAACGCGGACCGTCACCACGTGCTCGCCGGGCTGGGGCTGATCCAGGGCGATAATCTGTCGGGGGTTTACGGAGGGCGCGTCCAGGTAACCGCTACCTACCGGGGCGCCTATGCCAAACATATCAACGGTCCTGACAACCGCCCCGTCCACGACGATCTCAGCGTGCCCGCCGGCGGCGTGACTGAGGATCACTACCGCAACTGACTTGTCCTGCACCCGCAGGGAGAGGGAGTCGCCCGGCTTATCGCTTTGCCACCATCCCGCGAAGCTGAGTCCGGGCACGTCGCCTTCGAGTTGCTGCCATTCACCAGCGGCCGTGACCCGTGCATCGCTCGCCGCGATATACGTCAGATCGGGTGCAGTGAGCGCCTCGGGCCCGGTGCCCAACCACAATACAATTGCGGCCACAAACGCACAGCAATAGCTCAGTTGCATTACTCACGGGACCTCCATTACTTGAGTGTCCAGGTGCCGAAGTTCTCCGGCTCCAGGAAGCCATTTACCACCTGGCTCCAGGATGTACCGCCATCCCCCGGCTTGCGAAAGCGGCACAGGTTACCGTAGAGCGTGGTATCCGGCGCCGGTACGGTCATATCCAACGAGGCCCACGGAATTGCCAACTCCACGCTCCAGTAGTCCTGCCCCCGATAGGCGGCGACCTCGTACTCTGGGTTCCAGGACATGTCGAAGCCGCCGCCTGCCGGCGCCCAGCCATCCCAGCGAACCCCGTTAGGGTTGATGATAAGATGATAGTTGGGGAATCCACTCGGATCGGCGGAAAGGAACAGCTCGACGGCGTTGCCAGCCCACACGTCGGAATCGCGGGTCGCGCCCACTACCAGCATCTTGTCCATATTCGGCTCCTGGCCGCGGAAGGCGACGTACAGGTTCTAGTCGTCGGAGGTCATCCAGGCCTCCCCCAGCGCCACAGCCTCCGCCCTCCCCGTCTGAAACATCGGCACGAACGGGCCGAGTACACTGAACTTCTGCCACGTATCGCGGCCCAGCCGGCCGTCAATTACCGGCGGATTGTCGCTGGCGACCAGGCGCTGGACCTCGGCGCTACGCTTGACGAGGCTGTTGGCGATCTCCTCTTGCCGCCTGGCATAGACCTTCGCCATTACCTCCTCCATATCAAAGCCGAGTGGCGCACCCCGCGACAGCTTCGCCCGGGCCGATATGACCACCTCGCGCAGCCCCTCGGGCATATCCTTGTGCTCCCACCAGTTCATCTTTTCCGTGTACATCCAGGCATACTCATCGGCGGTGTGCAGCGCATAGTAGATGTTGTGCTCGGCCCGCAGCTTGTGTTCCTCCGGGGTCATATACGATTCGATATACTTGCGCCCGCGCCGGTTGAAAAGCTGGTCGGCGTACAGCCCATGTGAGCACTGCACCTGTCCACGGTACTTACGCCGATTCTCCGGTGCAATCAAGCCCAGACCGACCTGGGTGATGTCGTGATAGGCCTTGTAGAACTCAAATGTGTCGGCGTAGTAGAAGGAGGCTTCATTGCCGTCGGTGATGACCGCGTCGGGACTGGCCACGTCCAGCCAGCCGTTGATAAAGGCCGGGTACAGGCTGTAATACTGGTCGGCCAATCGAGCTTGCTGCACCTCCGAGTCCGACACCTGCGCCACATGGATAAAGTAGCTCATCATGAAGAAGCTGTGGATCACCGGCGCGGGCAGATACTCCTGAATCTTTGCCATGAACTGGCCGCCGCGCTGCCGCACCATTGCGGAGTACTCCGCGAAGCTCTTCTCCCCGGCACGCACCTGGCTGGGGTAGTGCCACGGATTGAACCCGTACGGCTCAGCATCAAAGGCGACGCCCTTGCACCGACCTACTTTGGCAGCCTGGGCTACGAGACCCACATTGTGCAGCACCGCCTCCCAATCCTCGTCGCTGAACCAGTCCACCTCCGACTTGGCCAGGATCAGAATGAAGTTATCGGTGAACGTGCTCCATTCGATCTGCTCCAGCGCTTCTAGCTCTGCCGCCCACTTGTCCTGGCCCCATTCCTCATCCCACTTCTTGTTGGTGAAGAAGACGTTGCTCATCGGCCGCAGGTCCATGATGATGCCGTCAAAGGGCTCCTTTTCCATCTCCCGGATCTGCTCGACCACTTCAACGGGACGGCGAAAGTCCCACCCGCACTTGATCAGCTTCTTCTGTGGAGCCTGAGCCTCTGCCGCCGACGCGAGCGTCAACAGCCCTCCCACCAGACCCACAATCATCAGTACTCTCGCATATTTCACTATTGGCGTAGCCATCAACTTGGGCCTCCCGTAGTAATCGGCGTCACGGCTGGAATAGCGGCACTTACCTTTCTATTCAGCATCCTGCTTTTGCCGCGCTTCCGCCTGCCTTAGTATCTCCGTCCAGTCAAAACCCAGCGGGGCCCGCCGCCTGATCTTGTCCCGGGCGGAGGTCACGGCCTCATGCAGCCCCTCGGGCATATCCTTATTCTCCCACCAGTTCATCCTCTCAGTGTACAGCCACGCATACTCATCGGCGGTAAAGAGCGCGTAGTAGGTGTTATGCTCGCACCACAGATTCAGCTCCTCGGGCGTCAGATCGTAACGACGTCTCGCGCCAGCGTCGTGATAGATATGGTCGGGATAGATAGCACAGGAAGACTGCACCTGGGCCCAGTACTTGTGCAGATTCTCCGGCGCAATCAAGTCCAGGCGGGGGACAGTCTGGTGGATGTAGTGATACTCCCGGTAGAAGTCGAAGGTGTGAATGTTGTAGAAGGAGATCTCGTTGCCCGCGGTGATGATAGTATCCGGACTGGCCGCGTCGAGCATCCCGTTGACAAAGGCGGGATAGAGGGAATACTTGGCACCGGGGAGCCGCCGCCGCATCACGGCGGGGTCCAGGAGCTGGTCTGTGTGGGCAAGCCAGCCAAGCAAGAAGAACGTGTGAATGACCGGGGCGGGGAGGTACTCCTGGACCTTCGCCATGAACTGAGCACCCCGCTGGCGCACCATCGCTGCATACTCTGGAAAGCTCTTCTCCGCGGCGTGTTCCTGGATTGAGTATTTCCAGATGAGAGCCCCGTAATTCTCCGGATCAAACGCAATACCCTTGCACCGGCCCAGCTGGGCGGCATGGGCTAGGAGACCCACGTTGTGCAGCACCGCGTCCCAATCCTCGTCGCTAAACCAGTCCGCCCACACCACGCCTCGGCGATCTGTCTCCGAAGTCGCCAGGTCGAGGGTGATTATGATGAAGTTATCGGTGAACTTGTCCCATTCGATGCGCTCGAGCGCGGCCAGCTCTGCGGCCCATTTATCCTGGTCCCATTTGCCGTCCCACAGCGCCTGGGCCCACCTGTGGTCCCAGTTCTCATCCCATCTCATCCTGGTAAAGGGGTTGCTCATTGGTCGCAGGTCCATTACGATCCCGTCGAAGGGCTCCTTTTCCATCTCTCGGATATGCTCGGCCACGTAGCTCGGGTGAGGCCAGTCCCACCCGACCTTAATCAGCTTCTTCTGCGGAACCTCGGCAGATGCCGCGGCCACCAGCATCAACAGCCCCCCCATCAGACCCACAATCATCAGCACTTTCGCATGTTTCATTCTCGTCTCTTCCTTCGGGCAGTATGACACAGATAATCATACATTCGCTGCGCCCCGCGCAGATTCCTTCCCCCGTCTGCGGTTGGGAAGCCAGGCCGCAGTCCTCCTTGACAGTTTGCCCGCTGTCCGTTAGCATTGCCCCCGATACCAATACACTTACACTGCAATGACCGCAGAGATTGAATAACTCAGGAGTGAATGATTTGAAAGCCGATACGACCCATATAATGCGGGATGAAATCCGCGAGCAACCCCAGGCGATCCGCGACACGCTGGCAGCCGAAGGCGAGCGCATCGCCCAGTTTGCCGCGCGGCTGCGTGCAGAGCAGATCCGCCATGTGCTGCTGGTAGCCCGGGGCACTTCCGACAACGCCGCCACCTACGCCCGGTATCTGTTCGGAGTAGTCAACGGCGTCCTGGTCACATCCGTCGCCGCCTCGCTGTTTACCGTCTACGACGCGGAGCTGGACCTGAGCGACACCCTGGTGCTGGGCATCTCACAGTCGGGAACGGCGACTGATGTCATTGACGTGCTCGAGAGGGCCCGCGCCACGGGCGTACTGACCGCGGCGCTGACCAATACCGAGGACTCGCCGATCTACGAAGCTGCGGAGGGGACCCTGCTCACCCGAGCCTACAAGGAACACAGCATTCCCGCGACCAAGAGCTACACCACCGCTCTGGCGGTACTCCACCGACTCGCCGCCCAGTGGGCCCAGGACAGCGAAATGGCCGCGGCCCTTGATAGCGTACCCGCACTGATGGAACAGGTCTTCGAGCTGGAGCCGCAGATCGAGGACCACTCCGAGCGCTACCGCTTCCTGGATACCTGCGTGCTGCTGGGGCGAGGGTTCAACCTTTGCACGGCTCACGAGATTGGGCTCAAGCTCGGCGAATGTGCTCAGGTCGTCCCCGCGGCTCACGGCGCCGCCGACTTTATGCACGGCCCCATTGCCAGCATCCAGGCCGAGGTGCCCTGTATCCTGATCGCTCCCGAAGGCAAGGCGCTCGGCTCGATGCTGGAGCTAGCGATGGCCCTGGACGAGCGCGATGCGGAGATGCTGACCATATCCAATGAGTCGTCGCTGCGGGAGATAGCAAGAGTCGCCTTTGAGTTGCCCACAGGGATGCCCGAGCACATCTCCCCGCTGGTGGCGGTCGTAGTGGGCCAGCTTCTCGCCTACCACGTGGCGATTCACAAGGGCCTCGACCCGGATCGGCCCGCAGGGCTGCATAAAG
>CAYNMY010000059.1:0-8548 GCA_964398275.1 uncultured Armatimonadia bacterium
CCCGCGCGGGGCAGGAGATTGCCCGCCAGGTAGGTCTGATAACCTCCGGGGGCGCGCCCCTCAAGCAGCAGGTCAGGGAGTGGATAGAAGAGAGCCTGGGCCAATGAAGCGCCGCGCGGCTGCGGGGAGGAATTCGCCTGGGTAGCAGCCAATATAGCAGCGCCCGCCGTTGCCCGATTTTCCCAGTCACCGGGCGTCAGGCGCGGCGCTCCTGACTGCCTATATAGCGGGGCAGCCATATTAGGCGCTGCCACAACAATCTGAAGCAAAGCAACGCCGACTCGACGATGATGCGCGGGGAAAGCTTGGACTGGCCCGCCCGTCGGTCAGTGAAGATGATGGGCACCTCGGTGATACGCGCGCCGGCCCGCTGGCAGCGGAACAGCAGCTCCACTAGAAAGCCGTACCCTTCGGCCTCAGTCCGGGCGAAGTCCGCGCGGTGCAGAGCCTCAGCGCGGTAAGCACGGAAGCCACTGGTGCAGTCGTTGGCCTGGAGCCCGCTGAGAAGGCGAGTAACTATGCTCCCACCGAACTTACTGAGCAGCCGACGAAACCAGCCCCAACCGTCCCCGCCGCCCCCGACGACATAGAGAGACCCGATGACCCCATCGTTGTCTTGCAGCATTGCCACCATAGCCGGGATGCGCTGGGGATTGTGGGAAAGGTCAGCGTCCATGGTCACCACAATCTCGGCGCCTGCTTCCAGGGCTGCTGCCATGCCGATACGCTGGGCCGAAGCATAGCCGAGCTTGGCTTCACGATGAATAACGGTGAGGCGTCCGGGATGATCACAGGCTAAGCGATCAGCCAACTCACCGGTGCCATCAGGCGAGGCGTCGTCCACCAGCACGAGACATAAGGGCAAGCCAAGGCCGAGCACTCCCTCTACCAGGAGGGGGAGGTTTTCTGCCTCGTTGTATGTGGCGGTGACTACGTAGGTTTCTGCAGCAGTAGACATCCGTGTTGTGTGCTCTCTAGCCTGTGAGCAGGCCGGGTTCCTGGCGCAGCTATTCGCCGCTTACCCCACGGGTTCCTCCATCACCGGGCGGACGACGTCACCTTTTCACTCGCAGGCCCCCGCAGCGCAGCTCCAGGGGCTCAGTCCGCCTGCCCCCCGGGGAGGATAGTCGTTGGCGGCTCGCGAATCTCTGATGCGCAAGTGGGTGGATACTAGGAGAGACTGCTGCAAAAGGTGATTGAGGACCGCGTGCCGGAACAGACTGTGCAAGTTTAGCCACAAAACCTACGCAGATATCGGGGCAAGGGTGCCCCTCCCACGGGTTTTGCAACAGTCTCCAGGAGTCAACATTGATGAAATCCGACGAGGGTGGCATTCGAGTTGACCGGCGCTGGCTGTTAGCACTGGTAGCTCTGTACCTGGCTGTCGGCATTGTTGTAGCGTGGCGATGTGTTCATCAGATCAACCCTGACGCTGTTTCCTACCTGCGTCTGGCGCAATATTATGCCGAAGGGGATCTCCAGCACGCCCTCTCCAGTTACTGGTACCCCCTGTTGCCCTGGCTGCTTGCGCCGCTGTTGCGGGCCGGTTTGGCGCCACTGGTGGCCGCCCGGAGCCTACTGTTGCTGGCGGGCCGGGGGTTGACCCTGGCTTCGTGGCTGCTGCTGGGGCGGCTTGGGGTTTCGGGGTCGTACCGGCGCGCGGGCACGATCTGTATGGCGGTCGTCTCGCTGAGCTATTCTGTGTACCTGATCACGCCAGACTTACTGGTGGCCGGCCTGCTGGTGCTGTACCTGTGGCTCAGCCTGGATCCTGCGATCCTGCGAAAACCGGCGGTTGCTTTTCAGTGCGGATTGCTCGGCGGACTGGCCTGCCTGGCCAAGACGTACGCCCTGCCGTTTTTTGCGGTCCACTTTCTGGGTATGGTTATCGCCCATGCACGCCAACAGCCTGGCGCGGCGAGCGGGCGCGCGCTGCGCAGCTTTGGGCTGGCGCTGGCGGGAGCTGGCATCGTCGCTCTGCCCTGGGCGACCGCCCTGTCGGTGAAAGTCGGCCATCCCACCCTGGGTACGGCCGGAGTCCTGAATCATGCCCTGTTCGGCCCTGCGCTTGACCGCCAGGATCCGCATCTTAGGGGACTTGCCTGGCCGAAAGACGGGAGGCTCAATGAGTGGGAGGATCCCTTCGACAGCTCGAGGGTCTATCCACCGTGGAGCCCGTTTGCGGATTGGGCCTCCTTCACACACCAACTGCGGATCATTGGCTCTACTCCGCGGCATCTAGTGGGGGGTAGGTTTCTCCTGTATAATCTGGGCGCTCTCAGTTCGGTGTTGTTCTGCGTAATACTGAGTAGGCGGCGCGCGGCTGTCAGGAAAAGCTCGGCGATATGGTGGGTAGTGTGGACTGTGGGTCTCTATGGCGCTGGGTACTCTGTAATGTGTGGGAGCCAGGCCAGATTTTACTGGCCGCTGGCGCCGGTATTGGTGGGGTTGTCCTTCCTGCTGCTCCAAACGCTCGGCCACGGCTCCCAACAGCCCGGTGGCAGGAAGTCTACCTGGCCGGCCATAGTCCTGGCAGTGATCCTGTGTAGTTCACCTTTCGTAACTATGGCCAGATACTGCATTGCGCCGCGGGGAGTTGCCTATTCAGATATTGCCCAGCAGCTAAGTTCGCTCTCGGTGCGTTCGCCTCTTGCCGCCAGCGAGTGGACCCAGGGATTGTACGTCAGCTATTATCTTGATATGACGTATCTGGGTCGGCCCGCTGGTGACTCGCCCCAGGAGGTAGCCGCGGAGTTGGCCGCCGCCGGTGCGGGCACCTTCCTGGTCTCCGACGACCCAGCACTGGCGGGGGAACTGAAAGCTCAGCCCAGCCTGCGGCGGGTGGCTACGATACGCCTGCTGCCACAGTTCGGGCCCGACGAAGTTGCTGTCTTTGCAGTGGCTGAGGTGTCTGGTGCGGAGGGCACGTCGTCAGCAGGTGAGTAGGACGTGCAGCGGCTAATCCAGCTCGGTTGTCGGAGATTCTCCTGTAGTGCGACTTGAGTCGTACAGGTATAGCAGTCCGGCGAGGGCCGCGAATGCTACTACCAGTGCTCTCCCTAGCAGAGCAATCAATAGCGCTTCGGAAGGTGCCAGCCCTACCTGCTGAAACATGAATATGAAGGCCGCTTCCTGGCCGCCCAGTCCGCCGACGAAAATGGGCAGCAGGGCAACGACTGCTACGGTCAGCGCGATAGTGACCAAATCCAGGGCGGCGAGCACCGCGCCGACGCTAAGACACAAGAGATATGTGCTCGCTACTACACCGGCCAGCGGCAGAACTGATAAGACGAGCGCCAGGATAAGCTGTCGGGGGCGACGTGTATAACTGGCCAGAGCGCGGGCGTACTCGAGAATGTGTCCAACTAACGGCTTCTTGCCGTCGCTGTCATCTGGTTGGGCGTGAGTTTTGAGCCACCGGCCTATCGGGCTGCGGCCTGCCCATAATACGCCGACTCCTAAGATGGCCGCCAGAGCGACCCCGAGTACAACTTGCCCCACATAGCTCTGGCGGATCCCCGGGTTAATAACTACAGCTACGAGCGCTGAGACCACCAGCGCAATCATCCCAATAGCGCGGTCGGCCAATACCGCGGCCGTGGCCGTGGGAGTGTCACAGGTGGCTCTGGTGGCGACTACGCGGTAGATATCGCCGCCAGCGGTGCTCGGCATCAGACTATTGAATAGCTCGGCCTTCACCAATACGCGCGTCAGTTGGCCGACCGTCGGGTGGGAGCTCTCGTGGCTGAGCAGCACCTTCCAGCGCCAGGCGCGCGTGGCTATGACTACGAACCGAAAACCAATGGCGAGGCCAAACGGAACCCACCATATCGCCCGCCAGCTCTCGCGGAGCTGTTGCCACTGGACACCGCGTACCACCACCGCCACCAGCGCCAGCCCGAAGATAAGCTTGAGTGTGGCCCACAGGTATCGGTAGCGGGTGTCGCTCTCGGGACGCTTCCAGGCGGTGTCCATTGATGTCAACTTCGTTTCACATAAGTGCAGGCGAGCATGTGGCCGTAGGACGGCAGCCATCTTTGAAACGATCGTTCAAAGGGTTTGAACATTACAACCAGCGGCCGCGTGAATATTTTCGGCAATTGTCTATCCCCCCGGCCCAACGGAGGCAAATACCAAATCCCCCTCATAGTGTCAATACGAAAGCGTGGCTCAAGCAGCCGCCTCAACCTCTGCGGAGTGAACCAGTTATCAATAGGCTGATTGGCAGCAGTTACTGGTTTTCTTGTAATGAATTCTGCCACCTTTCGGGCCAGGCCCCAAGTGTTGTACCAATTGGGAACTGTCACGACCAGTTTGCCGCCTGGTCGCAAGACGCGGGCAAATTCGTCTACGGCGTATTCTGGCTGGGGCAGGTGTTCCAGGACTTCGCTACACAGCACAAGGTCGAAGCACTGGTCAGCGAAGGGCAGCAGCTGAGCATCCGCTGCCACGCATTGGGCCTGGGGAAAGCGAGAGTACGTATGTCGGAGGCCCAGAAGCGAAATATCTAGCGCAACGCAGTCGCGGAGGTCTTCAAAGACCACGAGATCGTCTCCTGGCCCGCAACCAGCAACGAGTTTGCGACCGGGAAGAGAGTTGACCAGATCCGAGATCACCGCGTAACGAGCGGATGTCTTCTCTGTTTCGATATAGGGCAACCGTCTGTGCTCCCAAAGGCGGTCGTAGAATTGTTGAATCTGCTCGGTTTTCATGAGGCACCTCGCGGTCCAAGTTCACCTGGGAAGGGATTGATGGGACCCGACAGATCACGCGGTTCAACGAGCGAAGCCCATTACTATCGGTTCATACAAAGCTAGCCTATTGGATCTGACTGTCTCTTACTTGGCTGGTGGCTTCCTGGCCTTAATCAGGTAGCCGTTCCCCAGTTCCGTGTGGTAAAAGAAGCGCTGTAGCCCCATCAACGGCCCCAACAGACTGCCTGCAGCTAGCTGAAGCCAGGGCATCGATCTGTGCACTCCGCTTTGGGTGTTACGGTCCTCGATGCTTTGCCGATGCGCAATGTCGAGGGCGCGCCGGCGCTCGAGTACCTTGAAAAAAAGGTCCGCGACATTTGCGACAGGAAATCCGTAGCACCATAGAGACTCGGTATGTAGTCCAGCCGCGCTTATTACATCGCGGATTTGCTGACGTTCGTACCGTCGCCAGTGCCCGACCATCTCGTCCAGATGACTCCAGCCGCGTTGGTGGGCCGGCACCGACAGGTAGAGGAGTCCGTTCTCCTTTACGAGTTTTGACCAGTCTTTGAGCGCGGATGTGTCCTCCTCAACGTGCTCTAAAACGTCGAAAGCCGTCACTATGTCAAAGTTGCGATCGCGTAGGGTAGCGACCTCGCCGTGGTGCACGGTAATGGCCACACCGGCCTGTTGGGCCAACTGTCTTTGATACTCGCATGCTTCCAGGCTTATGTCCGCGACGGTGATGTCGAACCCCTGCCTAGCTAGGAAGGTTGGCAGGGTCCTATCGCCACAACCTATATCCAGGATACATTGGCCTTCCGGCCTGGGAAAAAGAGCGAGCAGCGCCGCGACCCGGCAGCGGTACCTTGGTGATCCAACAGGAACACGTATTGCTTTCACCGCTGCATATCTACCTACGCCTTAATGAGTTGCTCACATTACCATATTGAGGCTGAAACTTGGCCTTCAGCGCATCGCCGAAGCGCGACACACTGAGCAAGGGCCTCGGCAGGCGAAACGGCTTCATTGGGCCTCTTCAGTGACTTGTTCCAGTACAGCGAGTAACTCTCTACCAACAAGGTGGCTGGTGATGGACCAGCTCATTGTATCACAACTCGGGAAATCGCCAGTAGCGTTTGAGATGTCTGTAATTGCTTCGGCCAACGCTTCAGGGTCATCAGGGGGGACTGTATGTATGGGAGCGCCGAGGCTCTGTATCTCCTCGATAGCAGGGCTCGCCGCAGTGATGACGGGCCTGGCACAGGAAAGCGCTTCGAACACCTTGTGCGGTATCACCCGCGCCGTTTTGGCAGAGGTGCCGAAGATTCCCAGGCAAATGTCAGCCTGCCCGATGTGCTTGACCAACTCATGATATGCCACGTGATCAACCCACCGTATGTTGTTGACGCCCAGCTTTTCCGCTAGTGACCGAGCTTCGTTGTACGTCTGCCCGCGGCCAATTAGCTTGAATGAGATGCCCTCTTGCTGCACGAGCAGGTGTGCCGCCCGAACAATGGTTTCCGCCCCGTGAAGTGGGATAAAATGGCCAAAAAACAGCACGCAGCACCTGCCATCAGGCTTTCTGGGGGCGAAAGGATAGAAGTAATCCTCATCCGCGCCGATAAGTACGCGGGCGAACTTATTCCGGTGCAGATTCAGCTTGCGGACGAAGTAGTCAATATGTGCGTTTGTATCCAGTAGTACCTTGTCCGCCAGTGTACAGGCGAGTCGGTCAACAAGGTGCAACACCTTGGCTCGAAGACTTCGCGCTGGGACGAGGGCACGGTCCTCGACGGCTGTCTCGTATAAGGA
Organism: uncultured Armatimonadia bacterium; assembly: GCA_964398275.1. Classification (GTDB taxonomy): domain Bacteria; phylum Armatimonadota; class Zipacnadia; order Zipacnadales; family Zipacnadaceae; genus JALGTD01. Next base: position 6,510 of record CAYNMY010000059.1, read on the forward strand.
CAGAAACGCGTCCAGGACGAGCGGCGTTCGGCGCAGCCTCGTCAGAAACCACGCCAGGGGCATATCCAATTGGCCCATATAGCCTACGAGCACTACATCGTGCCGTGGTGCCAAGAGGTACGCCCATGGAAGTGTTAGATATGCCCAGAGCAAGCGGAGGCCGGCAAGTATTCTCGTTGTCAGTGTGGTTTGTGCCTTGTCCCAACTAGCCCAAACCTGTCTCTGACAGGTCACTACCTCGACGCCCATCCGTTTGAGACCCTTGATATTGATTGTATTTCGTGGGTAAGAAGGGTCGAAGGTGCCAAAGTAACACACCCGCAGCGCTCGCGTATTGGCTTCCTCGTCACTGCTACGAGGAGGGAGCATCGTTGTTTCCTGCGCCTGGGGACGCTGGCGGGTCATATCGCTGTTGCCTTCTTACTCTGTACAACAATTCTTGCGTTAACTTGCGATTGGCGCCGATGAGGTCGGCCAGGACTCCGAAGATGGCGATCTGGAAGCCCAACAGCATCAATATCGCCGCCAGGATCAGTGATTGGACGTGGCCGGCACCGGTGGCGGTCAGGTAGTAGTACAGGAATCTGGCCACCAAGGCGAAGCCGGGCAAGAAAAGCAGCAGGGCAATGATGCTGAAGAAACGCAGCGGCTGGTACAGCGCGTAAATGCGTAGAATGGTGTTGAGCGATTGCCAAACATATGCAGGTATGCTGCGAAACAGCCGCGACTCGCGGGTCGGCGGGTTGGTGCGGATGGGCACCTGGGCGACCGTGAGAGTGGTGCGGCCGGCCTGAATGAGGGTCTCGAGGGTATAGGTGAAAGCGGAGACAACATTGAGCCGTAGCGCAGCTTCGCGGCTGTAGGCGCGGAAGCCGCTGGTCGCGTCGGCGATATTCGTCCCTGAGACTTTGCGCACGACCCAACTGCCCAACCGCTGCAGCTTCTTCTTGGTCCAGGAGAAATCTTCGATGGCTTCGATAGGGCGGGTGCCCACAACGATGTCCGCTTGGCCCTGCAAAACAGGCTCAATAAGGTCGGGAATACACTCGCCCTTATATTGATTGTCGGCGTCGGTATGGACGATGATGTCCGCGCCCCGCCGCACGCTCTCTTCCAGGCCGGCACTGAACGCGGCGGCCAGTCCCTTGTTGGCCGGGAACCTGAGAATATGATCAGCGCCGGCCTGGCGAGCCACCTCCGCCGTGCCGTCAGTGCTGCCATCATCAATGACGAGCACCTCAACCTGCTCGATGCCCTCGATCCGGCGTGGGATGTCGGCCAGGGTCGCCGGCAGAGTTACAGCTTCGTTGAAGCACGGAATCTGCACGATCAGCTTCATACCAATCTCCTCGGCCAGGCGGCCGCCCACGACCGCAGGCCTGATAGGGCCATGGCAACTTGGTACAGTTATTCGCCGCTTACCCCACGGGTTCCTCCATCACCGGCCAGATGGCCTCACCTTTTGACTCGCAGGGCCCCCGCCGTGCAGCTCCGGGGGCTCAGTCCCCTCCACCTGAGGAGGATAGAACCCAGCCCGTGGCGAATTGCTAATCCGTAAGCCGATCACTATCAGGAGTGAATGCTGATGGAACTTGACGAGCGGCAGGTAAGAGTTTCCCAGATGGACGACGAGCAGCTCCAGGCAGAGCTTGACCAGCACGGTGTAGTCCTGACGCCTTACGAGGCGCGGCGCATCGTCGAGCTGATCGGCCGCGACCCGACGCTCTGCGAGCTGCATATCTTCAACGTGGAGTGGAGCGAGCACTGCTCGTATAAGTCGAGCAAGTCAACTCTCCAGGAGTTTCTGCCCACCGACGCGCCCAACGTCATCCAGGGGCCGGAAGAGGATGCCGGCATCGTCTTCTTCGCCGAGCACGAGGGCAGGCGCTACGGGATCGTTATCGCCCACGAGAGCCACAATCACCCCAGCCAGGTGTTGCCTAACGAGGGTGCAGCGACGGGCATCGGCGGGATTGTGCGCGACGTGGACTGCATGGGCGCCGACATCATCGCCACCGCCGACCCGCTGCGCTTCGGCG
>CAYNMY010000060.1:0-8539 GCA_964398275.1 uncultured Armatimonadia bacterium
GAAGCAGAAGGTTTTTTAGATGCATCAATTAAAAATGATTCAATATTAATTCCTTGTTTTACGACCGCTCCGCCAGAACACTATCTTCGTAGCGTTTGACCTCCGCGAGCCAGCTTAAGCCGCCGGGCACGTCTGCCATGGTGCAGGCATAATCCCAGACTGGGGCAAAGGGCAACTCGGCGCGCAGTTCTGCCAGCGCCAGCTTGGCAGTGGTATCGCCGGTCCGCTCAGCTTCAGCGGCCAGTTTCCACGGCTCCAGCAGCGCATACAACATCCCCTTGCGCAGGGCGCGCACGCCTAAGACCCACGCGGCGACCCGGTTTATGCTGGCGTCGAAGAAGTCCGTCGCCCACAGGATATGCTTGAGCGCTCCACTGCGCACCGCTTCGTCGCAGACCGCCCGCAGCTCGTCACTAAACCGCGGCACGTGGTCGCTGTCCCAGCGCACCCCCCGGCTGATATGAAGCAGGATTGGCTTGATGAAGAGAACGGTCGCAGAGATCTTATCAGCAACACTCTCGGTCGGGTGGTAGTGGCCCATATCAAAGCAGATTCCTACTCCCCGGCTGGCGGCGTAGAGCAGATAGAATTCGTGCGAGCCTGCGGTGTAATCCTCCAGTCCGATGCCGAAGAGCTTGCTCTCCACCGTATCCACGACCCGGGACAGCTTCCCCTCCAGGACCGCGTCCAAGGACTTGACCAGCCGCCGACGCGGACTAGCGCGGTCCACCGTCGCATCCTTGTAACCGTCGGGAATCCAGATGTTGCACACCGACTGGCCCAACCGGCGCCCGAATGCCTGCGCGATATCCCGACATGCCAAACAGTGCCGGATCCAGAAATCGCGCACCGACTTCTTCGGGTGGGTGAGTGTCAGCCCGTCGGCGGCCAGCGGATGAGCAAAACACGTCGGGTTGAAGTCCAGCCCCCAGCCGTTCTCCGCGCACCAGTCCACCCAGGTCGCGAAGTGCTCGGCGCCCAACTCGTCGCGGCCTACCGGTTTCCCGCCCGTCTCGGCATACATAGCGTGGAGATTGAAGCGCAGCGCCCCGGGAATGAGGCGGGCGGCCAGCTCGAAGTCCTGGCGGATTTCCTCACCCGTCCGGGCCGCGCCGGGATAGTCGCCCGTCGCCTGCAATCCGCCGGAGTCGGCTCCCCCCTCGCGCACCTCCAGGCCACGCACATCATCCGCCTGCCAGCAGTGCACCGAAACCGGCAGCGCCAGCGCCGTCTCGACCGCCGCGTCGCTATCCACCCCCAGCTCAGCGAAGCGCTCGCGCGCCGCCTTGTAGCTACTCGCCGTTGTCCGCTTATTGACGCCCGCTTTATTCTTGTCCAGTAGCCGTTGCAGCTTCATGCTTGATCCCACCCTCACAACGTCGTGTGCTCGCAATCAGACTCAGATTGGCCCCACAATATCTTGCCCAAGGTAAGCGGGGGCCACGCAGATTCTTCGCCATGTTCGATAGTAATCCCTGCCCGCACCGATGCTGCGACGCCCAGGAAGCAGCAGAACCGTGACCATGAGGTGACCGACAGTGCTCCTTCTTGTTGACGAGAGGGCCACGCGTCCGTATAATTAAGATAGCACACAGTGACCGCAGACGGATGCTGGTTTGCGGTCATTTTTAGCAACACACAGGAGCAAGGCCGATGTTTCGCAAGCTACTCAGAGACATTCAGGCGGCCCGCGACCGGGACCCGGCCGCGCGCAGCAATTTCGAGATCCTGCTCTGCTACAGCGGCGTCCACGCCATTATGGCCCATCGCATCATTCACCGACTGTGGCAGTGGAAACTGAGATTGCTCGCCCGCTGGCTCTCGCAGGTGGCCAAGTTCTTCACCAACACCGAGATTCATCCGGGGGCAACGATTGGGGAGGGCTTTTTCATTGACCACGGCACGGGCACCGTCATTGGCGAGACCTCCGAAATCGGCAACGGCGTCACCCTGTTTCAGGGAGTTACGCTCGGCGGAACCGGCAAGGAGTGTGGCAAGCGCCATCCGACCTTGGAAGACAACGTGACCGTCGGCGCCCACGCCCAGATACTGGGCGCCATCACCATCGGCGAGGGCTCCGTGGTCGGGGCCGGCGCGGTGGTCCTCGACGATATCCCGCCGTACTGCACGGTAGTCGGCCGTAAAGCCTATGTGGCCCGCCGCGCGGGCGAGCGCGTCTATGACTTCCACCACGACCGGGCCATGCGCGCCGAAGACCCCGCTATACAGCAGTTGCTCGACGGCATTAGGCAACTTGAGGAGGAAGTATCCACGCTCAAGGCGCAGTGCGACACCTATGGCCCGGCCGCCCGAAACCGTGGCAATAGTGAAGAACAATGAGCGCCCCTGAACAGTCTAAACCGATGGCCACACCACACCAGAATATGGAAAACAATCGCAGCCGGGCAATTCGGAAAGGCGTCCTCATAGCCCTGGGCATTATCATTGGCCTGTTGCTGGCCGCAGTAGCTGTGCTGGCAATAACCGTGCAGCGCTTCCAGGCCACCAACACAATAGCCCGTAACGTCACCATCGCCGGCGTCGCCGTGGCCGGGCTTTCCCCGACCGAGGCGCACAGCGTGCTGCAGACGCAATGGCTACCGTCCTTGCCCACTGAGCTGGAATTGACTCACCCCAACGGCAGCCACAGCGTGACTCGCGAAGAACTGGGCGCAGCTGTGCTGGTTGACCAGGCCGTAGACCAGGCTATGCAGATCGGCCGCACCGGGGGTATAATCGGCGGGATCCGCACCCAACTGCGGCTGCGGCGCCACCCCACGGATGTGCCGGTTTCCGCGTGGGCCGACCAGCGCCAACTGCGGGCGACGCTCCACGCAGTCGCTGAAGAAATCAACTGCGAGCCGGTAGACGCTGAGGTTCACGTGACCGACGATGACCAGGTCGAAAAGGCCCCCGGCAAGGTAGGCGTTGCCCTGCAGGTTGAGGAGAGCCTGGCCGTCTTGCAGGAAGCGCTGACCAACCCGCTCCGCCGCAGTGTTGCGCTTAGCGTGGTCGCTGCACCCCCCCCGATCAGCACCGAAGCCCTGGCGAGCATTGAAGTTGTGCTAAGCAGCTACAGCACGCCGTTCAAGCCGTGGAAGCGTGACCGGACGCACAATCTGAAGCTGGCGATGGCGCGTGTCAACAATACGGTGCTTCAGCCTGGCGAGGAATTCTCGCTCAACGAAACTGTAGGGCCCCGGCTGTCCCAGGCAGGCTACCGTAACGCCCCCATCTTCAGGGAGAACGAGGTCGTCCCCGAGATTGGCGGCGGCGTATGTCAAGTCGCCACCACCACATACAATGCTGCACTTCTGACCAACCTCGAGATCCTGGAGCGCCGTCATCATTCGCGGATCGTTGACTACTGCCCGTCGGGCCGTGATGCTACCGTTTACTTCGGCCAGATTGATCTGAAATTCAAAAACTCCCTCAGCCACCCGATTCTGATTCTCGGCGGTATCGAGGAGAATCAGCTTTGGGCCAAGATCCTGGGCAAAGCCGAGGACGACTACGACGTCAAGCTCATCCGCACCAACGTGAGCAGATTCGGGCATGGCACTAAGGAAATCCCTGACCCCGAGCTGGAGGCGGGTAAGCGCGTCGTCGAGACCGAAGGCCACGGCGGCGGGCGCGCCACGCTTATCCGGGAAGTCTACAGCAAGGATGGCGAGCTGCTGGCCCGCCAGACCATGCACAGCGACGTCTACCCCGCCCAGACCAGGGTAGTCCGGGTCGGCACCAAAGAGCCCGAAGCCGAGCCAGCGGAGGAAGAATCAACGGAAAGTAGCCCCTCGGCCGCCGGGCTGACACCCGCCACCGAATAGCCACCAGCCGCGCACCCGGGCGGCCGCAAATTGCCGCCGCGCTTCTCAACTCCGCCGATTACCAGTATAATCTTCACCAGCGGACCCAGTGACCACTTCGACATTCGCTCGGTAACGAGGACCGACGCCTATGGCTGATGTGCCCGACGCGTCCAACACTGCCGACACCAGCCGCGACCAGCGTGGTCTGGCTGCTGCTGCGAGTCTGATGATCATAGCGATCTTCGCGAGCGCAATCACCGGGCTGATCCGGGTGATGCTGCTGGCCCGGCAGTTCGGCACCACCGGCGAGATCAACGCCTATGTGCAGGCTTTCAGCGTCCCCGATTTCATCTACTTTCTGATGGCCGGGGGCGCGCTGCGCACCGGCTTCGTGCCGGTCTTCACCGAATACCTGGCAGCCGGCAAGGTAAAGCAAGCCTGGAAGACGTTCAGCTCAACTCTCTGGCTGCTGGTCATCGTCGGCACCGTGCTGACCGGGCTGGGCATCCTCGTCGCCCCGCAGCTCGTGCGGCTGATATCCCCGGGATGGGTGACAAAGCATCCCGACCTGATTGACCTGTGCGTGCGGCTAATGCGGATTATGTTCACTGCCGAGATCTTCTTCGTCATCGGCGGCCTGCTGATGGGTACGCTCAACTCCCTGAAGCACTTTTTCTGGCCCGCCATGGGCCCCATTATCTACAACCTGGTGATAATCACTGCCATCCTACTGGCTCCTGTTCTTTGGGGCCTGCCTACGCTGGCCTGGGCGGTGCTGGCTGGCGCGCTGCTGGGCAGTTTTCTCTTGCAGGTCCCGCCGCTGCGCCGACTGGGCGGGCGGCTGCTGATGTCTTTTGACCCGCGTGACCCCGGTATGCACCGGGTGATGAAGCTGGCCCTGCCCATCGTCTTCGGGCTGGCCGTCGCCGAGATTAACCTGATTATCACCCGCGCGCTGGCGACCCAGGTGGACCCGCTGCATGGGCCGATGATCCTCGAATACGCCAACCGCCTGTGGAAGCTGCCCACCCGTATGTTCGGCGCGGGCATCGCCATCGCGCTGTTCCCCACGCTGGCCGAACACTACGCCAAGGGCGCCACGGCGCTCTTCCGCCGCGATTTCTCCTTTGGTATGCGCAATACGATGTTCCTGGCAATACCCTCGGCGGTAGGTATGATGATCCTGCGCGAGCCGATCGTCCGGCTGCTCTTTGAGGGTGGCGACTTCACCGCGCAGGACACCGCAGCGGTCGCCGAGGCACTGCTCTGGTTCTCATTAGGGATCGTCGGGCTCGCCGCCCTGTACATCGTCGCCCGCGCGTTTTACGCTCGCCACGATACAGTGACACCCGTGTGGGTGGGCGTCATTTCCATTGGCGTATGTGTAGCGGCAGCCCTGCTGCTGATGGATACGATGAAGGTGGCGGGGCTGGCCCTGGCGACGTCAATCAGCGCTATCGTCAACACAATTATTCTGATGTGGCTGCTGCGCCGCCAGGTCGGCGGGCTGGACGGTACGGTGATAGTCTGTAGCATGCTCAAGCTCGTGCCTCCCACCGTGGGGTTGGGCGTGGGGTGCTTCGCAGTGATGAAAGCATTGGAACACCTTCCCGACACCGGCGGCCTGATGCCGCGTGTGGTTGACGTGGTGCTGCCTGCGACGTTGGGCACGCTCGTATTCATCGGTCTGTCCGCGCTGTTCAGAGTGGAAGAGCTCCAGTCAGCCTGGCGCCTCGTCAAGCGCCGTTTCACCGGCCGTCGCGCCGACCAACCCGAGGAAGATCTGCAGGCAAGCAACGGAATCTGAGCGAGGGGAACAGACTAATGAACCCGGTCAAAATGATTCTCGATACCGATATCGGCACGGATGTTGACGACGCCCTGGCGCTGGCCTTTGCGCTGCCCAGCCCCGAAATCGAGCTGCTGGCGGTCAGCGTTGTCAGTACTGACCTGGATCTGCGGGGGCGGCTAGCGGCCAAGATGCTCAAGACCTGGGGCCGGGCGGATATTCCGGTAGGCACGGGCCCACCCGACAGCTTTGACGGCAAGCCCGCATGGGCCAACCCCGTAAACCAGGCCGGCGTGCTGACCGAACCTGACCCGGTGCCACCCGATAATGCCATTGTACTAATATATGATACAATTATGTCGCACCCGGGCGAGGTAACACTCACCTCTATCGGCGCGCTTACCAACGTCGCCGAAGCGTTTGACCGCGCACCGGAGCTTGCCGACAACGTCCAGCGGCTGGTGATGATGGCGGGGTCAGTGGCGCACGAAGTGAAATCGGAGTATAATATCCGTTGCGACCCGGCCGCCGCAGCCTATGTCTTTGACCTCCCCGTCGAGAAGATCCTGGTGCCGCTGGATGTGACGACGCGCTGCAAGTACCGCCAGCACCGCCACGCGGAGTTGGCGCAAGCCGGCACGGAGCGTGCCAATCTACTATGGCGGATGATCCAGGCCTGGCAGGAGGCTGGTGAGCGTACTGAGCCGACGCTGCACGACCCGCTGGCGATTGCGGTGACCTTTATGCCGGAACTAGTGAAGCTGGAGCCGATGTGCCTGGCAGTGGCGACGGAAGCGACGCCCGGTGTTGAGGCCGGGCAGCTGATTGTCCAGGACAGCGAGCCCAATGTGCAGGTTGCCATGGACGTTGATGTCGAGCGGTTCGAGGCGCTGTTTGCTGAGCGACTGGTCCAATGAACTGGGTCTACACGGACGTTTGTGGAAGGTGAACATTGATGGATGTAGCACGGTTCGAGAAAAGTCCAGCCGGTCGAGTCGTGAAGGTAGGCCAAGGACAGGCGGCGTTCTGGGCGTTTGTGCCCAACCCGCTGCCGCCAAAACTGGACCTGGACCTCGGATTGTCTCGGACCCTGTCAGCTGCGGACCGGGCGGTAGGTCAGCTGGACGGACTGGCCCAGAATCTGCCCAATCCTCATATCTTTGTTCGACCGCTGATCCGCTCCGAGGCCGTGGTCTCTTCACGCATCGAGGGTACGCAGGCGGACCTTGCGGACCTGTTTGCCTACGAAGCCGGCCAACTGTCGTTGCGGTCCGATCAATCGTCCACTCCGCAAGACGATGTCCACGAGGTCCTGAACTACGTTCGAGCCATGGAATACGGGCTGGAGCGACGAGAAACGTTTCCCGTGAGCGGCCGCTTCATTCGGGAGTTGCACGCCATTCTCATGGAGGGTGTCCGCGGCGAGCATCACACACCCGGCGAGTTCCGCACCAGCCCTAACTGGATCGGCCCACCGGGCTGCAATCTGAATGAAGCCAGCTACGTTCCGCCTCCGCCCGGCGACGAACTCAATAGCACCCTCAATGAGTTTGAACGCTATCTGCATACCGAGCTTAAGTACCCGCCGCTAGTTGAGTTAGCGCTGACACACTACCAATTTGAGGCGATTCACCCATTCGTGGATGGCAACGGGCGGGTAGGACGGCTGCTCGCTGCTCTGCTCTTAGTGCATTGGGGACTGCTCTCTGAGCCACTGCTGTACATTTCAGAATATTTTGAGCGTAACCGAGATGATTACTATAACTTGCTTTTCGCAGTAAGCGCCGAAGGCGCGTGGGGCGAGTGGGTAGAGTTCTTCCTGCGGGGCGTAACTGAGCAAGCTCGTGTGACGAATCGAAGAGCGCAGGCGCTTCTGGACTTGCAGGAGGAATGGCACGAACGGCTGCAGGAGACGAGTCAATCCGCGGCTCCGTTCCGTCTTGCTGATAGCCTTTTCGAGTCGCCATTTCTCACTATACCCTACGCCGAACAAATACTGGATGTTTCGTATCCCGCGGCACGGGACAACGTACAGAGATTAGTTGATGTCGGGATATTGCGCCAATGGAGCGAAAAAAGGAGACCAAAACAGTTCTTTGCTCGAGAGATCCTACAGATACTGCTGAGTGGCCCGGATTTGGCCGAAGATACATAGGCACAAGGCTTATTAAACTTTTCGGCCAAAAAGTTTAACAAGCCACTCGCAAACTAAAGTTAAGTTTAATTGCAAGTTTTGTCGACTCTTTAAGGATAGTTTTGTTACAGTTATTCAACAAACAACTATGACCAATCAAAAATACATCCGAAATTTTTCGATAATTGCCCATATTGACCACGGCAAGTCCACGCTGGCCGACCGGATGCTCGAGGCGACCGGCGCAGTCAGCGAGAGCGACATGCGCGAGCAGGTCCTCGATGATATGGACCTGGAGCGCGAGCGCGGCATTACCATCAAGGCCTCGGCAGTGCGCATACACTACACGGCCCAAGACGGGCATACCTACGAGCTGAACCTGATTGATACGCCCGGGCACGTGGACTTCTCCTACGAGGTCTCTCGCGCACTGCACGCCTGTGAGGGCGCGGTGCTGCTGGTGGACGTCTCGCAGGGGGTCGAGGCGCAGACCATGGGCAACGCCTATATGGCCCTGGACGAGGGCCTGGAACTGATTCCGGTCATCACCAAGATTGACCTGGGGAAGTTCGACCGCGACCAGGTCGCCCGGCAGTTGCAGGATGACTTCGGCTTTGCCAACGAGCAGATTCACTTCACCAGCGGCAAGACGGGGGCAGGTGTCGAGGAGCTCTTCGAGGTTATCGTCGAGCAGATCCCGCCGCCGGCCGGCGATCCGGACGCGCCGCTCAAGGCGCTGATCTTCGACTCGAAGTTCGATCTGCACCTGGGCGTTGTTGCTTATATTCGCGGCTTCGACGGCACGGT
>CAYNMY010000061.1:0-8515 GCA_964398275.1 uncultured Armatimonadia bacterium
CTGAGGAGTTTGGCGGCTTTGCGCTTTGCCTCTTCATTCTTGCTCATCCAGATGGACCGCCAGCCCGGCGGGTATGAGTGCAGTTGCGAGGAGCTCGACGAACTGGTGGACTGTGCCCTGGGTTGCCCGGGCGTGGTCGGGGCGCGGCTGGTTGGCGCCGGCCTGGGCGGCTCGATGGCGGTGCTCGTAGCGCGGACGCAGACCGACAGCCTTCTCGTTAACCTGACGGAGCAATACTATCGGCCCCGGGGCTTACCTGTCGCCACCGCCGTCTGCCAGCCGGTAGGGGGCGCTTCCGTGCTGGCCCCGTGATGCCTCCAGCCACGCCACTGAAACCGGAGCAAGCTCAAGCCCACCAAATCGGAGTCGTATATGTCGCCGGTGGGCTTGCCAATGGCCTCCCGTATTGCCGCCTCCAGACCGGGCCGACTTCGCCATCTCCCGGCCGAAAGACCATCTCCAGACACTGATTTCCCCCGTGTGTAATATTGTCCGCGCGGCCTTCGTAGACGTTCAAGCAGGCACAAGGGGAGGCGTTCTTCTCCTGTCCGCCGAACTACACGCCGGCACAAGAAATCAGGATCAGTTTGGCTGTGCGGCGGTGCGGTGGGCGAACGGGAGAGCGAGACGCGCAAATAGTGAGGCTTGAGCCGTGAGTGAAATCGTTATCTACGGGTTGCTCGGGTTGATCGTTCTCCTGACTCATCTACAAGGCGCGATAACCGGTTTCGGGGGCACCGTGCTGGCGCTGCCGTTTGTCACGCTGCTGCTGGGACTACATGTAGCGGTACCGGTATTGGTTATGCAGGCGTGGATACTGGCCCTTCTGATCGTGCTCCAATCCAGAAAAAGCATTCCCTGGGTGGAGTGGGGCCACATCGTGTTGCTGGTCGGCATCGGGTTGCCTCTGGGATTCTGGATGTCCCGGTCAATCCCTGAGGCGGTTCTCAAGTGGGTGCTGGCGGTTTTTGCGGTGGGTGTGGGGGTACACGGCCTGGTAACCCGCTCGAAAGGCTCAGGGATTGAGCACAAAATGAGTACGCGGGCCCGATGGCTCACCGGCGGGTTGCTGCCGCTGGGAGGTATTCTACACGGTGCGTTTGGTTCGGGAGGGCCCCTGGTGGTTGTCTATGCGACCAGGGCACTGCCAGATAAAGGCCAGTTCAGGGCTGCGCTTTGCCTGCTCTGGGTCGTCCTCAACACAGCGCTGCTCGGCGGGTGGGTGATGAGTTCGAGTCTGGACGCGCACATACTGGGCGTGGCCGCATTCTGCCTGCCATTTACGCTGTTAGGTCTGATTCTGGGCAACGCGGCCCACTACCGGGTTAACGAAGTCGTCTTCAGGCAGATAGTCTACGCCGTGCTGATTGTCGCGGGCTTGGCGCTGGCATGGCCGCTGATTGGCTAGTAGTTGCTGGCGCTAATTGGTATTATTTGCTGGCTGCTGGGTAGGAGGCGGGCCGGCCTCGCTGCGCTCGACACGGCCCCTCCGACGACCTGGCTCAGCCCCCATAACAAGGTTCTCGGAGGGGCCTGTCGCAGGAAGGTTCGCAACGCGAAGCTTCCAAGGCTGGCCCTGAAAGTGCGAACAATCTTAGGCCGATTTATGCAACCAACTACTAGCTTCCAAATAGCCATTTCCCAGGGGTGACTTTTCCCTTGATGACGAGAGTTGTGCAGCAATATCCAAACCAGCCGCGACGGGCGCAGACCGTGGGGGAGGTTGGCGTCAGCAGATTCCCGGTGGCATTGGATTTGGGCGAGGAGAAATGCAGTGTGGTGCCGAATCTCAACAAGAGATGGCAGAACTAGACAGGGGGGATTGGGTTGAGCACAGCTAACGGTAAACAGTCACTATCAGAGGACTGGTTCCGGCTCAGCAACAGGTCGAGATCTGCGTGCCCAGGTCTATGCGGTATGGCCCCGGATAATGCTCAGCAAGGAGGCAAGTTATGAAGTCAGCACTGATGGTGTGGGGGGGCTGGGAAGGCCACGAACCCAGGCAGTGCGTGGACGTCTTTGAGCCGTACCTGCGGGAGCAAGGCTATGAGGTGCGTGTGGAGAACACGCTGGCCGTTTACCTGGAGGGCGAGTACATGAAGTCGCTCAGCCTGATCGTGCCGGTCTGGACGATGGGCGAGATTGATAGTGAGCAATCAAAGGGCCTGCTTGAGGCGGTGCGCAGCGGCGTCGGCATTGCCGGCTGGCACGGCGGGATGGGCGATTCATTCCGCACCAACACCGAGTACCAGTTCATGGTCGGCGGCCAGTGGGTGGCGCATCCGGGCGGAATTATTGACTACACCGTCAATATCGTAGACCACGAGGATCCCATCACCGCCGGCCTGGTGGACTTCGAGATGCACTCCGAACAGTACTATATGCACGTTGATCCGTCCAACGAAGTTCTGGCGACTACTACCCTCAGTGGCGAGCACTGTCCCTGGATCGCCGCCTGCGTGATGCCGGTGGTGTGGAAGCGCAGGTATGGCGACGGACGAGTATTCTACAGCTCAGTGGGGCATGTTGCGGCAGATTTTGAGGTCGAGGAGGCTCGCATCATCGTCGAACGGGGGATGCTGTGGGCCAGCCGGTCAGACGCTTGAGTGCAGCAGCTCACGCCGCCACCGGCCCAGGATTTACTGATGAGAATCTAACCAGAATGAGGAATAGCCAGTGAATATCGTGGTAATTTGTCTGGATACGCTGCGGTGGGATTATCTGGGATGCTATGGGAATACGGCCATCCGAACCCCGGCAATGGATGCCTTTGCCCAGCACGCTGTGCGGCTGGACGCGGCTTACTGTGCCAGCTTTCCCACCATCCCCATGCGCACGGATGCCTTTACCGGGAATGTGAACTGGCCGGTCTACGGCTGGAAGTCTTTGGCGGACGACGAGATCGCGATCACGGAGCTGCTCAGGGAAGCTGGCTACCATACGGCATTTGTGCACGATACCTCGAACATGGAGCACAACGGATTCGGCGAGGGCTTCGACGAGAATATCTTCATCACGCCGCCCGAGGGCTGGGAAAGCAGCAAAGAGAAGGTCGAATTCAACGTGCCTCGGGAGAATATGCGTCATCAGGATGCACACGGCTATGTCAACGACCGGGCTCGCACTATGCACTACCGCCACGAGACAGACTGGTTCGTGGCCCGGACTATGATGAGCGCCTGCCAGTGGCTGGAGGACAACTACAAACGCGACAAGTTCTTCCTCTGGGTGGACACATTCGAAATCCACGAAGACTGGTGGACGCCCGACTATTATACCGAGTACTACAGCCCCGATTACGAAGGGCTGGACTACTCCTACCCCAACTACGGCTATACCGACATCTACGAGCCGCACGAGATCGAGCGTCTCCGTGCCCGCTACGCCGCGGAAGTGACACTGACCGACAGGTGGGTAGGACAGTTGCTGCATCAGATAGAGACTATGCGGCTGCTGGATAACACGGTGGTGATGATCCTGTCGGACCACGGGATGTACCTGGGCGAACACCGGCGCATGGGCAAACATACGGTGAACCCCGAGGATGCCTGGCCCATCTACGACCAGGTCGGCCGCATACCGTGGCTGATACGACTTCCGGGCCAAACGCGAAGCGACCACACAGCCGCGCTGGTGCAGCCAGCTGACCTGATGCCCACGGTGCTGGACGCCTGTGACGTGCCCGGCCCGCAGGTGTACGGTAGGTCTATACTGCCGCTTCTCACCGGGCAGGCCGGCGGGCATCACCAGTATGTATTCAGCTCCTGCCACACCGGGCGCGGCGAGGGGCGAATTGAGTACCTGCCCTCGTGCATAACGGTAAGTGGGCCGCGTTGGACACTGGTGACCGGGCCGCAAAGCTGGGAGCCGGCGTTGCATGACCGTGACAGAGACCCCCAACAACAGCAGAACCTTCTTAGCAATGAGCCCGACATTGCCGGACAGATGCGGGAGGCACTGGTCAGCTTTATGCGCGAGCGCGGCGCGGACGAGGATTACATTAGGGAGTACAGCGCCATTTGATCGGTGCGTATGCGTGGGAAGGAAACATTGCCGGTGCGGAGAACTAGTAGAGTGCGGGAAGATGGCAAGTATTGCTGGCAAGGCCGGCAACCGGTGGCATAACCAAGGGCCCCGATAACAGCGTTGGGTAAGGAGCGTGTACAATGGTAAAGACAGCCAGTGACATTATGACGCCGCGGGTGGTGACTACCACTGCATCGGCCACGGTGGCTGAAGTCGCGAAATCTCTCGCCCAGAACAGGATCAGTGGGATGCCGGTGGTCACCGAGGGGGAAGTACGGGGCCTCCTGAACAAGGTGGTGGGGATAATCAGCGAGGCTGATATCCTCAAGGCGCCCGCAGGCGCTCCGGTAGAATCAGTTATGAGCCGCGAGGTAGTTTCGGTGAGCCCGGATACCCCTATCGAGGAAATCATCAAGCGCCTGGCCGAGAGGAATATTAAGCGGGTGCCAGTAATTGACGAGGCGGGCCGGCTTGTGGGGATCGTGAGTCGGGCTGATATCGTCATCGCTATGGCCGCTGAGTATCCCTAATCGGTTGATTGCCAGATATGGCAAGTGTGGATCATTTTTCTTTAGCGAACGCGAAGCAGTTGGCGCTACGTCTACGGGCTCTCTCCTCGGTGTCCTCGCTGTCGGCGCGGTGTTGCTTGCCTCCAGTGGCCTCGAAAGACTGATAACACATTGTAGCAGGTGAGATAGCCATGCTTCTCAGTAGACTCAGGGAACGCAAAGCCAGTCATGGGTCGCACCCCGCCGACAGTTTCCTGGCGACGCAGGTGGCAAGAGAAGCAGCTATCTGCGCATTCTTTCTCCTGTTACTCCTCCCGGCATGTGCCTTTGCCCAACAGAGCCGTCCTCTGTTGCCTTTTGAGGGCGACCCGGAGGGCCTCAAGAAGGCCGTCGCGGGAGTGATGGCGTTGAGCGAGGATGAGCTGCTGCGTAGGTTGACGCTGGAGCCTGGGGCAGCACCAGATGCTGAGATTATGCAATCCGTGGACAGTCTCATCGCCCTGCGCGACGTGACCGGAGAGCAGGAGTACGGCGATCGGGCTTTGCGCATACTTATCACCACGTACGCGCAGTATCTGGCGGCGTCCGACGAAGAGCTGCGAGGGCAAATCACCGCCGGGGGTATGCAGGACGAGTCGAATAGGGTGATGCGCGGTGTCGCCTTTGCCCTGGCCAAGATATACCATCTGACCCGGGATCCCGCCGTGGCCCGCCGCACCGCTGTCATACTGGCGCGGTTCGCGGAGGTGGTGCCGGGCTGGCCGCTGGTGGACCGGGAGGGCGAGCTCAAATCCCAGGATGATCCGGAGTACCTCAGGCGCTGGAACGCTCTGGGCTTGTGGGGCGAGAAGGTCAGCGTCTACGCACACTCGGGCATCCCGCTGCTGCGTGCCTTTGACCTCATCTATGACAGCGGCGTGATGCAGGAAATGGGTGTTGTGGAGAAGATCGAGCGCGATCTCATCCGGCACATGCCCGACTACCATCTGAAGCGCCCGGTGGCTTTGGGCAATATGGCCTACCGGCCGATGGAGGGGCTGGTCATCTTCGGCATCGGTATCCCCGAGCCCAAATATGTCCACATCGCTGTGCAGCGTTACCGTTATATGATGAACGCCCCCTACTACGCGGACGGCTTCTGGCACGAGGGCTCGGCCTCCTACCACAAGCAGATTAGTCATCACCTGACCGGTTCGACGTTGTCCAGGCTGAAGGGTTATTCCGATCCCCCCGGCTACACGTGCGATATTGACCTGCCCCGGTACGATAACCTGGACCTGGTCGCTGAATACGCCCGCCAGCACGCCCGGATGGCGGAGGCTCTGAATAAATTGAGTTTCCCGGACAAGGAGTATGCGAAGATTCATGACTCGCACTACCCGCACCGGGCCTGGTATGACCGGCGGACCGAGATCAAGCCGCAGCCCCGTCTGCTGGGCTGCATGGGCCACGCTGTGGTCGGCACCGGTGATGAGCACCGCCAGGCGGAGGTGCACCTGCACTATTCGGGTACGCACGGCCACGAGCATTTCGATGCGCTCAACATCGTTTTGTGGGCTCAGGGGCGCGAGCTGATCTCGGAGACCCAGTACTTGCCGATGTCGGGCGATGAGCTTTCCACCCGCGGCTGGCACACGTGCACTGCCGGGCATAATACTGTGGTGATTGACGAACGGAACCAGGAAGCCCGCTTCCCGGACGCCAGCCACCAGCGGAAAATCACTGCGGCCGACGCCATGGAGGCTGTCTCCCAGTATCCGGGGATGGTCATTGATACGCCCAACTGGTGTTACCGGGCGTATGGCCAGGGCAACTCGCTCAACGATGGCAAGCTACGCTGCTTCTGCCCGGACTGGGACCCGGTGCAGGTGGTAGAGGCTGAAGCCGAGCGGTCGTACTATCCTGACCCGCAGCTCTACCGGCGGACGTTGGTGATGGTGCACGCTGGGCCAGAGAGTGTCTACGTGGTGGACATCTTTCGCGTGCGCGGCGGTACGACCCACGATTGGATGCTGCACGGCTGCTTGCAGAAGCCGTACGAGCTGCGAACCTCGCTGGACCTCAAGCCCAAAGAGGATAGCTTGCACACGTATCTGGATCAGCTTCGGGCTGCTGCCACCGACGCCGGCTGGACTGCTGACTTCATTTACCCGTCAGGCGCGCACTTGCGTACGCATATCCTTGGGGCTGCGGGCACGACCGTCATCGTTGGTCGCGGGCCAAGTATGCGGCGGGCCAACGAGTATGCCCAGTTCCTGGATGTGCGGCGGCAGACGGGGGAATCATGTTTCGTGGCCGTTCACGACCCGTACCACCCCGAACAAGGCGGCCCCGGTGTGCTGGGCATCGAGCCGGTGCCGTGGGGTAATGACCCGATGGCCGTGGGACTGCTGGTGCACCTGGCCAGCGGGGATACCGATCTGATTCTGAGCTCCCCTGACGACCCTCCCTTCCAGCGTCGTGATACGACCGAGGGGATATCGTTCGCGGGCCGGCTTGCACACATCCGCTTTAAGGACGACCAACTCGTGCACGCCTACGGAGTGGATGCTGGCTACCTGAAGGTGGGCGAGCTGGAACTGACCGGGCCGGGCTATTATGCGGGCGAGATCATCGCCACGCACCGGGTCGAGGTGGGCGCTGAGTTCGATGCTTTCGAGACCAATGCTCTGCTACCGCCTGGGCTGGAGGGACGCTGTCTGGTGGTGGACCTGGGCGGACAGTTGACCCAGGCGTATGTGATTGACCGTGTTGAGCAGACCGAGGGCGGCGCGTTGATCTACTCGCGGGATGAGCCGGGCCTGGAGATCCGTGGGGAGCTCATCAAAATGATGTACTATCCCGGCTGGGGCATACCGCGGCCCTGCCGCTTCCACATCGCCGATACGCTGCTCTGGCAGGCTGGTGACGCGCAACACCGGGGCGCTCACCTGTTCCCAGCACCAGGCGATAGGCCCAACTAGTGGGGGATTGTCGAGCGCGCAAGGAGTTGGCCTTCCGCGTCCTGAATCCGATAAGCAGACCGAGTGCCGGCGCGGCGGGGCAGAGGCCAGCATACCCACGTGCAAGGGCGGATCATCAGGCCGAGCTACGCCGTGCAATTCTCGGCGGCGGCGGACGTGTCATCGCTGCCCTCAGCCATTGAAGGGTTTATGCCCGTACTCCTCCCAGAAACTGCTAGCCTGGTGGGAGCAAGTACTGGCGAGAATCGCCAGAAAGTCCGAGGTCAGGAAGTCTGCCGGCATCTGGCTTTCCCACAGCAGATCAAAGTCTGAGTCGAGGCTCAGCCGCCCGAAGGAATCGTCCCAATTGCGCCGCAGCAGTTCGATAGCAATTTGGCCTTGCTCCGCTCTGTTATCGCCGGGCATGCCTCCCAGATAGGTGTAGGTCCAGACGGTGCCTCTGTAGATGCACGTCGAGACGTTCAATTCCTCACCATTCTCGTAGGGCAGGACGTAGCGTTCGTTCTCTTCGTCCAACGTATAGATTAAGCCGGTCTGCTCCAGTAATTCCCCGAGCAGTTCGAACAGCTCATCCTCGTCACCGGGCAGTTCCACCCCCTCCGGCTCGGCCGCGTTGGGGTCCGCCAGTCGCGCTCGCCAATAAGCGGCTTGCTGAGCGCCCGTCTGGCCCATAAAGTGGACGACTGCGGGAGTCGCCGCCGAGAACGGGACCTGGAATTCCCAGTACAGGTTATACTCACCGGATTGGTCCAGGAATATGCTCAGGCGGCCGGCGGGATCGCTAAAGTTCTGCCGCAGGGCATCCAGCGCTGCCTCGCCCTGTGCCCCCAGATCGTCCCCCGGCAAGGTCCCCAGGGAGACATAGCCGCGCAGGAAATCTTCGAACTTGTGTACGTACACGCTTGTGTCATTGTCGTAGGGCAGGGCGAAAACGCCATCCCCCTCGTCTTCGTAATGCAGGCCAGATGCGGTGAGCATCTGCATTAAATCGTTTCTTATTCTCAATTTCAGATAATT
>CAYNMY010000062.1:0-6778 GCA_964398275.1 uncultured Armatimonadia bacterium
ATCTTCGCCTTCACGGTCAGCGCCTGCTGCATGGTGGGCATATACACGCCACCGCGATTGCGTGGAATGCCGTACAGCAGCGCTCCCGGCCGCACTGCATCCATCCACATCTCCGGGTAGCGCACCGTAGCGCCGCTGTTGGCGCAGTGTTTCAGGGGTATCGGGTAGCCCAGGGCGGCATCGGCATCCCGGCAGGCCTGCTGAAAGCACTCAAACTGCTCGGTGCTAAACTGGGGATCATCCGAAGAACTGGCAAAGTGGGTAAAGATGCCCCGGAGCTCCAGGCCCGGCAGCAGCTTCAGACGGCTGCAATACTCGCCGACCTGGGCTGCCGCAACTCCCAGCCGGTGCATGCCGGTGTCTACTTTGATGTGCACCTTCGCCGCGTGGCCCTGCCGGATGGCGGCCGCCGAGAGCAGTCCTGCCTCCGCCGGATCGGCCAGCGAAACGTGAAAACCGCAGCTCACTGCGGTCTCGAGCGCGTCCGCGTCCATAGCTACGGGGGTCAGTATCAGGATCTCGGCCTCGGGGCAGACCGGCTGCAGTTCCACAGCTTCCTCGACGAAGGCCACCGCCAGCATATGCGCCCCGCAGCTATGAGCAACCTGCGCGATCACCGCCGCGCCGTGTCCGTAAGCATCATCTTTGACCACGGCCAGGAGCTTACGCTGGTGACCCAGGACGGAGAGGACGCGGTGAACGTTGTCGGCGATTGCCGTGAGGTCTATTTCTATCCATGCAGGCCGCATAGCGCTCAATCCCGGAGGCTGTGCCCGCCCAGACAATGCCCCGCATGTCCCAGATCCGGAGGAGGGCCAGTTAGTCCAGGCCATATTTTACGTGCTTAGAGCGTCTCCTGTCAAGCTTGCGCAGCTTGCCTACGCAGCCACTATCAAACAGTATCCGGGCAGACTTCAGTGGGCCCGCCAGGCCTGTTTGCTGCGCTATATGCTGCTGTCCTGCCCCCCGCGGTCCGGCAGCCCCGCCAACTTCGCCCGCGCCATTCGCTCAGTGGGCGATTCCGGCGGCGTCGCCGAGACTACCAACCGCAGTTCCGCCCTCCTTATTACTACTGCCCATCTGTTCCTCAGGCCCCCCCATATCTTCATTCTCCACTGTGCTCGGCACATCCTCCAGTGCGCCCAACACCTGAGCAATCAGCAACGCTCTTTCCATGATCTCCTCTCTCCGTTCGATGAGATTGGCTATGACCTCCTCGCGCTTCCGTGCCTGATCGTTCATTGCTCTTCTCATCCTCCCGATCTATCGGACCCGGCAATCATTTGCCGAGCCCGGTGCAACTGACTCTTCACAGCATCTGGTTTAAGTCCTGAGAACTTGGCAATCTCTTTAATCTGGTAACCACGCAGCCGGAGCACCACAGGGCGCCTATACTTCGGGGGTAGGACTGATAAGACTTGTCTCACCTCCAGCGACAGATACTCCTCTTGCTGTTCCATTATTGTTTCCAACGCCCCCGCCGGAACTGTATCGAGGCTTACAGTTTGCTGAGGCAACTTGGTAATGATGCCAATGACCTCCGTGCGAAGATTATTGATTACTTTGCTCATGAACTTGCGGACGTCCTCTGGACCATCAAAATGGTATTTCTCGGGCTTGTTGGCCAGGTTGTAGAGAATGTAGGCTATCGCCCCCACCACCATATCCTCCACTAGCTCGACATCGTCGGCCCCAGTTCGTGCCTGAATCCGCTTGCAGCAGTAGGCAAAAGTCTCCGGTTTCAGGACCTCGTGATAAGCCATGGCGATATCCGGGGGGCCCTTCCTCAGCTTATCACTCGTCTGCTGATCCACTCCCTGCTCCTTCAGATCACGTTCCCAGGTTCCCCAACTATCTATTCCCCAAACCGTCAAGTCAAATCCCGAGGTGCCGCTCACCAATCACCGCTCCCTCCTTCTTGCTTGCCGATCCCTGGGCAGAGAGACCTGGCCATTCCGCTGAGCTGCCTCTATTGTCTCTGCGGCACAGCAACTGCCATTGTACCAAACGCTCTGTCTATTTCACGACGCACGAGCCGCTCCAGTCCGTCTCGATCTATGCGCCCCCCTCCGGGGCCATGGCGCAGCGAGTTGATCGCCTGGCCGTACCCAGCCTCTAGTAGCTGGGCAGCTACCTCTTCGTTGCATACTCCCAGGTCCTCGACTACATAGCGCACATAGCCTTCGTGAACCCCCTCGGCCCGCAGATAACTCAGTAACTCGCATCCTCGCCTCCCCCACAGTGTGAACCATCTCACCCCCACACCCCTCGTCCCTGCTGCCGGCTCAGGTTTCATGCAGACGTCAACTCCTTATTTGGTTAGCATCTGTTTGCACTCCAAACGAGTATATGGGTAGAATTTGTTTGCACCACACAACGAGCGTGCACCGTGTTCTTGAACGATCACCCCCTTCATTTCAGAATTGCCCATCTGCCCAGGTTTGGTCACTTATTATATATATACCTCAATGAGGCCAATATGTTGCATGATCTGACAAAAAAAGGCCCGAGGCCGCCTAAGCCGGCCTCGGGCCTTTGCTGACTCGCCATGCTCACCGCTAGCTATTGAGTGGGCTTCACGTAGTAGACCCGCTGGCGGCGCTCCGGCGAAAGCTCGACCCGCAGCAGGTTGTACTCGTCATTGACCTGGGCTACCGTCTGGCCCGTTTCCAGGTCAATCACGTCACAGCCGACCAGCACCGGCACCAGCACCTCGGCGGTCCGCGGCTTGCTCAGCCGGTAATCGGCCACCATTATGAACATCTCGTCGCCCAGACCCACACCCCGCACGCGCACGCCCTCGGTAGCCGCGATATCAGGCAACGGACTACCGTCAGCGACAATGTGCTGGACAGGATACACCATCTTCAGCGCCCCGGCCATGCCCATCAGATAGTCGGTATCCCAGTAGCGGTGGCTATAGAAGTAGACCCCCGGTGCGCCGTTGGCAAAATAGTCCAGCAGCGCCCAGCGCATCTGCTCGGACGAGAAGAGCCCGTAGTCACCCGGACTCATCCACGGAATGACCTTGCCTTCGGGGCCCATTTGCAGTTGCGTCCGGCGGACTTCGTCGCCCATGCGCTCAATATTGGCCGGGTGCACCGGGCTGTAGGTGGACGGCTCGGAGTTGATGCCGTAGACCTCATTGAGCCGCGAGACGTCCCAGAACTTCTGGTACCATGTCCCCGCCACGAAATCGTAGACGCCGATCTCGGGCATCTTCACGCCCGCCTCGGCGCAGGCTGCCTTCATCGGATTGATGAAGTCGCCCAGCAGCTCCACGCCCTTTTGCGAGCGCCACTCCTGCCAGCTCTCCGCCCCGCTCTCCTCGAAGTCCGCCTTGCACCGCAGGCATTTTTCGCAGAACAGCGGCCCCTGCCAGTTCCAGAGCTCGATGTCCCACGTCTCCACGTCCGGCTTCAGCCTCAGCGTCCGGCTTACCATCCGCTTCATCTCATCCTGGAAGTGCTTACCTCGGTAGCTGGGGCAGGGAGCGTTGCGCCCCGGCGCGTACTCCCCGGGCGCGGTTTCGCAGTGCGATTCCTCGTTCGTGTGATAAAACCCCATTGGGTCGCCAGTGAACGCCACTATCTCGTAACCCCGCCGGCGTGCCGCCTCGAAGAAGTCGAGTGCTTCCTCCTTGTCAGCATCACTCAAAAAGGCAGCCACCGCAGTGAAGCCCATACGGTCGCACATATCCAGAAATCCCGGCCACCGCTGGGTCATCTTCCATCCCCAGAATGCGCCAATCAGCGTGCGCAGCCGGTCGGAGCACGGCACCGGCCCGATGCTCACCGCCTCCAGCGGCACCGCGGCTTCATAGTCTTCGCCGCCCTGGACCTGCATGCCATAGCGCAGCTCCCCGGTCTTCCCTGCCGGCCAGTCCGTAGTCATCTGAAAGTGGGCAAAGTCCTTGCCGCGTGACCTCATAAAAGCCGATTTGCTCGAAACAGAGGTAGCCAGGATGTAGCGCGTCCCTCCGTCATCGAGCGGGATCTGCTCGGCGTCCCGCAGCCTCGCCGGAGGATCCCCGCCATAGATGCCGGTGTCGGGGAGATCGGCTATGGTCACACCTGCTGGAACGTCCAGGAAGAACCGAATCTTGGTCGGGTCGGGCGAACTGAGCACGATGCCAAACCGGCACGGGCTGAGAAAGTCCCGGCAGACGTGCACCTTTTCACGCAGCGGATAGACGTACGGCACCTTCGTGGTGAACAAGCGCACATCTGCCGGTGCGAACTTCACCTGGTCCGGGTCGTGCTCACCCTTGAACACGGCCACTTCGTCACTGAAGATGCCTCCCCCTCGTATGCGCAACCCCACATACCGCGCCCGCGTCTTCATGTCCCGAAGGCGCAGGTTACACACGAAGGGTG
This sequence comes from uncultured Armatimonadia bacterium, assembly GCA_964398275.1. Classification (GTDB taxonomy): domain Bacteria; phylum Armatimonadota; class Zipacnadia; order Zipacnadales; family Zipacnadaceae; genus JALGTD01. The sequence continues at coordinate 4,377 of CAYNMY010000062.1, forward strand.
TGCCGATCTCGGGCGGCAGCGCGAACCGTTCCCGATCACCCGGCCGCCAGAAGCGATAATCGTTTGCTAGGTAGTAAGTCTCGTCGTCATCGCTGACCAGCACCTCGACGTGATCCGGCAAAACCATCGAGCCATACCCGCCCTGAAGTCGGATCGCCACCTCCTCAATCGGGTAGACCTCACCCAGGTCCAGCTTGATCTGGGCGATGCCCACGCGCCCTTCCCAGCCCACCGCCTTCGGCTCGAACCAGATCTTGTCCCGCGTGGACAGGTACCCATCGGTCAAGTCCGTGCTGTCCGTATCGCCCTTCAGGGTAAGGTAATAGTTGGGCGCAGGCCGCAGCTCGTAGGACTTGCCCCGAGCCACGTTCTCCCGGGTTTCCTCGTCAGCCCAGCCTAATGAGGCAATCGCCAAAATGGCCGACAATGCAGCCAACAATATCCCGTCTATCTTACGCATTGCTAATCACTCCCTATTGAATTATTCTGCCTACCTCCAGGGTCACTACTGGGCCGGCCTTACATAATATACCCGCACACGCTGCTCGGGGCCAAGCGCCACTGCCAGCGTGTTGTAATGATCGTCCAGAGTACCCACCAGCTTCCCGCTTTCCAGGTCAACTACTTCACTGGCCGTCTCGACCGGCACGGTTACCTTGGCCGTGTTCGGTGCATCAATGCGGTAATCGGCCACCAGCAGGAACAGCTCGTCGCTCAGCCTCATCCCCCGCACGCGGACGCCATCGGTAGCGCCAATCTCGCCCAGTGGCTCACCGGCGGCGATGATGTGCTGTACCGGGTGCACATTGTCCAGCGCCCCGGCCATCCCCATCAGATAGTCGGTGTCCCACATCCGGTGGCTCCACCAGTAGACGCCGCGAGCGCCGTTAGCAAAGGACTCCAACATTCCCCAGCGCATCTGCTCGGCGGAGAACGTCCCGAAATCACCCGGGCAGAGCCACGGGAAGACATCGCCGCGATCTATCTGCAGCTTCGTCTGGCGCACCTCGTCGCCGATATGCTCCAGATTGGCCGGATGCAGCACGCTGTAGGTGCACGGCTCGGAGTTGATCCCGTAGGCCTGATTCAACGCTGTGACATTCCAGAAGTTCTGAAACCACCCGCCTGCCACGAAATCATACACACCCTCTTCAGGTGCCGGAATGCCAATCTCCCGGCACTTCTCCTCCACCGCCCCGATATACGCGCCCATCATCTCCATACCCTTCTGGGATTTCCACTCCTGCCAGTCCTGCGCACCGCTCTGCGCGAAGTCCGCCGTGCAGCGCAAACATTTCTCAATGTGCTGCGGGCCGCGCCAGCCGAAGAACTCAATGTCCCAGGTGACAACATCCGGTCGCACATGGCCGATACGCGTCCCAATCTTGCTGAGCACGTCCTGCCAGTGCTTCCCGCGGTACGAGGGACATCCCCCACCCCAGCCAACGGCGTACTCACCAGGTGCTATTTCACAGTGGGCCTCGGCGTACTTCGGACTATTGTAGATATGCTGCATAGCCTCGCCACTCGCCACGATCTCAAAGCCGCGGCGACGCGCCTCGGCGAGGTACTTCTCCGACGCTTCGGAGCCTGCTCGATAGAGCCTCTCGCCGACCGCCGTCAGGCCCATCTGCTCGCACATATCGAAGAACCCGGGCCACTTCAGCCCGATATGGCTCTCCCAGAACGGGCCGATAAGCGAGCGCAGTGCCTCAGACCGGGGCACCGGGCCGATGCTGACCGCCTGAATAGGCACCACCACCTCGTAGTCCCGCCCGCCCTGGACCTGCAGTCCGTAGCGCAGCGCCCCCGTCTTCCCGGCAGGCCAGTCGGTAGTCATGAAAAACTGGCCAAACAGCCCCGAGTTGTGGTAACCGCTGATGGCTTTTGCAACGACCGCGGTATCAAACACGTACCGGGTCGTGCCATCCGGGCCGGCCGTCTTCTCGGCCTGAGCAACGGGTACCGCTGGATCCGTATAGCGCAGGCCGTCACTGCCCGCCGGGACCAGCCGTACGCCCTCGGGCACGTCCAGATAGAGGCGAATGTTGGTGGTATCACGCGTTCCCGGCATCGCCCCAAAGATGGTCTTACCCACAAAGTCCCGGCATACGTAGATAGTCTCGCGCCCCGAGTAGACGTACGGCACCTTCACGGTGAACAACGCCTCGTCGTCAGCCGCGAACTGCACCTGGGCCGGGTCGTAGTCGCCCGGGAACACGAACAGCTCATCGGAGACGATTTGCCCGCCCTTAAGCCGCAGGCCCACGTACCGCCCTCGCGTCTTCAGGCTCTGGAAGCGCAGCGTATGCACCCACGACACACCGGTCGCGCGAGGCAGCCGGAACCTCTCGCAGTCGCTGGCGCGCATGAACTGAAAATCCCCCACCCGGTAATAAGTT
>CAYNMY010000062.1:6788-8490 GCA_964398275.1 uncultured Armatimonadia bacterium
CGCGATCCGGAAAGGTGAACTGCCCCTGGCAGGCCCCGCCCTGGAAGGTCATGGCCACCTCGTCAATCGCCTGTACCTCACCCAAATCCACCCGCACCTGCGCGATGCCCACCCACCTCCAGCCCACCGCGCTCGGCAGGAACCAGAGCTTGTCGTCCTGCGACACCCGCCCATCAGTTAAGTCTAGGCTGTCGGTGTTGCCGCTGTGCGTTGCGCTGTAAACCGCGGGCGGCGTTATCACGTACGGCTTGTGCAGCGCCACATTTACCCGATCATCCTCAGCGCCGGCCAGCACTGCCACTAAAGCAATCCCCACTACAACCAATAAGACCAAGAGACACCTGTTCATAGCTTTGCACTCCTTTTGCTTACGCTTGTGCAAATGTATAATGTACTAGTACATTAGTACACTGGAATTACATGATAGACCCGCATGCGCTGCTCCGGATTCAGATCTACGGTCAACAGGTTGAATTCGTCGTTGAGCGTGGCTACCTGCTTGCCCGTCGCCAGGTCAATGACTTCGCTGCTGGTGAGCACCGGAACGGTTACCTTCGCCGTCTTCGGTGTATCAATCCGGTAATCGGCCATCAGCAGGAAAATCTCGTCACCCAGCTTCATCCCCCGCACGCGCACGCCCTCGGTAGCCGCAATCTCCGGGAGCGGCTGGCCGTCGGCGATGACATGCTGAACGGGATGAACCATCCCCAGCGCCCGGGCGTAGCCGATAAGGTGGTCGGTATCCCAGTACGACTGGCTCCACAAGTAGATGCCCTCCGCGCCGTTGGCAAAGCAATCCAGCAGTGACCAGACGAATTGGTCAACCGAGTAGTACCCGTGGGCGCCCGTGGAGAGCCAGGGAATCACCTTGCCCTCTGGCCCCATCTGGAGCCGTGTCTGGCGGACCTCGTCGCCAATCTGTTCAATGTTGGCCGGGTGCATGGGGCTGTAGGAGCACGGCTCGCAGTTGATGCCGAACTCGCGGTTGAGGCGGGTCACATCCCAGAATCTGGCGAAACGCTGGCCAGCCTGGAAGTCATAAATCCCGATCTCTGGCATCTTCACGCCAGCGTCTGCGCAGGCCTTACCGATGGCGTCGAGGAAGATCCAGATGTACTCTGTGCTCACGTCGGACTTCCACTCGTCCCAGTCCTTAGAGCCACGCTTCTCGAAGTCCGCCCGGCAGCGCAGACATTTCTCGACGTAACCGGGCCCCTGCCAGTTCCAGATCTCGATGTCCCAGATCTCCACATCCGGCTTCATGATGGCCGTCCAGTTCGCCATGTTGTTCAGTGCATTCTGGAAGTGCTTGCCCCGATACGTGGGGCAGGTCGTATTCCAGCCCTCGGAGGCGTATACACCGGGCTCCAGTTCGCAGTTGGTCTCAGGGTAGCGGTGGTAGATATGATTTATCGCACCGGTGAACGCTACCAGCTTGAACCCGCGGGCGCGCGCCTCCTCGTAAAACTCCAGGTTTGCTCCCTTCCTAACACGATGGAGGTGGTCGCAGACCGCCGTAAAGCCCATGCGCTCGCACATATCCAGGAAGCCCGGCCAGCTCCGCGACTCCCTCGCCTCCCAGGATGGTCCGATGAGCGTCAGGAGCCTTTCGCACTTCGGCACCGGCCCGATGCTGACCGCTTCCAGGGGTACCCCCGCTTCGTAGTCCTCGCCGCCCTGGATCTGCATGCCGTACCGCAGC
>CAYNMY010000063.1:0-1836 GCA_964398275.1 uncultured Armatimonadia bacterium
GGCTATCTGGCCACCCACGCCACGAAGTCGTCGAATTGCTCCGAGAAGCCCTGGAGGGTCTGGACGCATGGCAGGTAGCTGTCGAACTGGTCTACCGTCATTCCGTCGGGCTCGTACCCCATGCGGAAGAGCTTGCTCTTGTATAGTTTCTCCATTACATCCGGTGGGACGGGTGTCCACATACCGTCGGGGTCGAGTTCGCGTGGTTCACTGTCAAACTCCTCCTGGCGGTTGGGGAAGATCGTGATGAAGCAAGAGACTTCCGGCTCGCGGTGGATCGAGCGCAGGATATTCCAGGCCCCGCGCCCGGAGGCGGGGAGCATACGCGTCTTCTTCAGGCCCATGCCGCCGCGTAACGGGTCCATGCACAGCAGCCGGTATTCACGCTGGCGAATAGCGGTCGTGCACCAGGTCTTGACTTCCTCCCAGTCGCTGACGCCCGCTTCCTGAAGCTCCTCGCCGACCGGGTCGTCGAGCCGACCGTCCATCTGGGTGCGGAAGCTAACCGGGGCGGTGCTGTTCTTCTCGATAACTGCGGCGAAGGCGATCTGCTGGGGCAGCGAGTAGTTGACGGTGATGTTTACGCCCATCCGCCTGCTGGTCAGCTCAGCCGCTGCGGTCAAGCCCGCCTTGGTCCCGGGGACTTTGAATACGGTGTTGGGGATGCCCCCCAGAGCCTCCTCGAGCTGTGGCCAGACGTAGTTGGCCTGTTCGATCATACTGTCGGCATCATCGGAGTTCTTAGGATTGAGCTGGAGGCTGACGTAGCCGATGCGCTCGTCGGTAAGCTCCCAGATCGGGCGGATCAGCTTGCAGTTGGCCACGACGACCTCGATAGTCATCTTGTAGGCAAGCTCGAGCGCGTCCATGTTGGGATTCTCTGCGCGGGTGCGGTCGCGCACGGCAGTCCAGTATTCGGGGTCTTCCTCGCGGGCGATGTTGACCAGTTGCGGATTGGTGGTAACCAGGCTGGCCCCTTTGCGCATGGCCTCGCGCAGATGGGCGGCATAGTCGTTGCCCCAGAAGGTGTTTGTCTCGCCTTGCAGTGCCATCCGGGCCAGGTGGGCGAGGTTGCTACCCTCGATCTCGGCGGCGGCTTCTTTGGCCTGGGTGACCAGATCATCGCGCCCCCACTGGGCCAGCAGTGCGTAGTTCTTGCCCGCCTCGGCGGCCAGCTCGTCGTCGGTCAGCTTCTCCTCATCGCCGGAGTCAACGACGACGTTGCTTTTCAGACGCCAATCGGCCAGCACAGAGCGCAGATCAATGGCGTTCTCGCAGAGCAGCTCGGCGATCTCGCCCTGTCGTTCTTCGGAGGCCCCGGCATATTCACTGGTCAGTTCGGCGCGCCAGGAATCGAGTCTGTTGGTGAGGTCAGCGGGGTCAGTATTGAAGATCAGGTCCTGGAGAACTTGAATGTCGTCTTCGGTCATAGGAATTGTCTCCCTCAGCTAGTGTTTTGGGTAGCCGAAGGTGAGGAGCTCCCGGACGGCAGTCGTCCCCGGGCTGGTCTCCTCACCAGTGGCGGCCTCGACGGTAAGTAAGGTTACAGGGCCAGCACTTCGGCAAGCTGCGGGCCGATCTGCCAGGAGCCCGTGCCCTCGTAGCGGCGCACAGTCTCCTCGTAGACGCCCTTCAGATAGATGTGGGTTTCCATATCCGTCCCACAGATCTTCTTCTCGCCGGCTCTGACCTTCTCGGCGGACGCGCTCATATGCTCAAAGCGGGCCTGGGTTCCGGCTACCAGGTAGCAGGTGTTAAGGTTGGTCTTGCCGATCAGGCTGGGCGGGACGTCGGCAGCGCCAGTTCCCCCATGCTGGGCAAAGGGAGCATCCACGC
>CAYNMY010000063.1:1846-8468 GCA_964398275.1 uncultured Armatimonadia bacterium
GTTTCTTCGATGATCGTCCGCTGGACGACCTCGAGCTTATTGGCGTCGGTGGGGTGCTTCTCGCCGGCTTTAGCGGCGTGCTTCATTCCAATGTCATAGGCGACGCCCTCGGCGCCGGTGTAACCGACGAAGGCGGCGGCCAGGTGGGCGAACTCGTCAAGTTCCGCGCCCGACATTGCCTCATATTCGATTTCATCCCCGCTGGTACCGGTTGCGCCCAGCTCGGCCTCGAGCATCATATCGTTGTTGTTAAGGTCGGTGCGAACACCAAGGGTGATATCCTGGGTAATAATGAAGTCGAGCGCCGGCGCGATACCCTCGGTGTCAATCATACCCCAGGCGGGGTGCATAGTCCGCACAGTATCCAGGAAGTCGGCCCGGAAGGATTGATACTCAACGCTCCGCAGGTAGCTGCTATACGCGGCGAAGAGGGTGTCGTCCACCTCATCGGCGAACTTGTCGAGTCCCTTGCTGCGCAAGTAGCTGATGGCCGCGTCAATCTTCTCTTCGTAGTTGACCGGCGTTGCTGCCTGCTCGTAATTGGTATCGGCAGCGAATTTGGGCACCTTGAAGTGGTCCAGGGAAATGGCGACAAAGTCCGCGCCCCAGGCGTCGGCCTCCATTTCGATCCAATCGGCCATGGCTTTGGCGCCATTGATCACCGGGTTGGCGCAGTAGTTGACGCCCTCGGGTACGAAGATCGTCGTCGGGTCTCCGCCGACTTTGGTGTTGGAGTTGTGCGAGAACTGAACGATCACCGGGGACTGGTCGCCCTGGGAGGCAGCCTGGACGAACGCACGGGTCTCCCACCAGTTGTTGGAGTTGTTGGCGACTAGTGTAGCCCGCTCCTCCACGGGCCGGAGGGTGCCGGCCTTGTCAAAGGGGCAATAGTAGTCGAAGATCTTCCTGAGTTGCCGACCGGTTAGTAGCTTTCCCATTTGTACATACTCCTCGCTAAGTCAGTTGGTGTTTTTCAGTTATGAAGTGAATAGACGTCCGACTGGTATGCCAGCCGCTCAGTATACACAGAAAATGCCTGGCTGTCCAGTCTGCCTGCAGAAGTAGGATGAGTGGACTGCTTCAGCTAAATGCTCCCACCGCGTAGACATCCCAAAATTGCTCACGCGGGAGGCTGAACTCGATGCACGAGGCCGTATTACTCAGGGCGGGTGTATTTGTCCTGCCTCATAATTTCGGCTACGGCTTCCGCCAACTCTCGACCCTCGTCGATGGGTACGCCCCAGAAGTTGCGCCCGATGATGCGGCCTTCGCCGCCTGCATCCATGATTATTCCGGTGGACTCTGTGAGCGCAGCCTTGGCATCACCCGTTATCCTCGGTCCACCCGAGTAGATTACCACGGTTCGCGTGCCCGCGCCAGTAACTATCTTCGCTCGTTCGATGTGCTGCTCCTTGGTCAGGAGTGAATCGTAGTTGGGTTTTTCGCCTTCGGCCAGGTTGGCCTGATATTCTTCAAGCTGCTCACGCGTCGGCTCAAGGTCCAGATAGTGGACAACCTCCGGCAGTCGCGGCGCGTATTCGTTAAGAATGAAATCCTCGTAGGCATCGCGCTGCTTCGGTGGAACTACTACCGGGAACTTCGTCTTGATTATATCCGCACCCAGAGATTCACCTGCGGAAACTGCATAGTGACACCACAGCAGGCTGTCGGCCTTTGTCGTACTGGGCAGTGGCCCGCGTGGGTAGCACCACACCACCAGCGGCAGCTCAGCCTGATGCGCTTCTTCACGAATCTTCCCAATCCGCTCGACATCCTCTCCGGTCTGCTGAGAACCCAGATAGAAGCTCAGGCCAACGCAGTCAGCACCGGCTTCGACCGCTTCCTCTACTGCGCCAAACATAGTGTGGCGGGGGTAGTTGGCATCATTGACCTTCCCCGTGGTGAAGTGCCCATCAAGTTTCATAAGCAGCGGAATCTCGATGTCGTGCTGGTACTTTATTGCCTGGCCGACAGATAGAACTACTACCGAAAATGGCCCAGTATTGGCCAGTTCTATTACCGAGGCGGGCTTGGCGCATCCCTCCCATTTGAACTCGTGCCCGGGGCCGTGCTCGACCAGTTGGTCAAACGGCAACCCCAGAAACGTACCGTTTCCCGGGCCGTAATCATACATCATTCGGTGCATTTTGTTAGCTATACCAGCACTCAAATAAGTGAAATCGGCAAGCGTTGGGCGTTCGGCAGTCATCAGATTCACCTCGACTTGGATAGACTAGAGACTATCCGGATTTTAGCAGAACTATCTTGGGTTGTCAAATAAGCTAAATTTTCCGCTGTACTAGCCGCGCCGGAGCTCGTCGATAATGGCATCGGCCATTTCGCTGGTGCCTGCGGCGGTCGGGTCATCCCAACTCGGTTTCAGGTCGTAGGTGACCTGCTCGCCTCGGCGGATGACCGTGGCTACGGCCCGTTCGAGCCGGTCGGCAGCTGTTTCTTCGTCCAGATAGCGCAGCATCATCACCGCGGAAAGAATAGTCGCAGCGGGGTTAACCTTGTTCTGGCCCTTGTACTTGGGTGCGCTGCCGTGAGTCGGCTCGAATACGGCGATACTATCGCCGATATTGGCGCTCGGTGCCACGCCCAGGCCGCCGACCAGCCCGCAGGCCAGGTCACTGATGATATCGCCGTACAGGTTGGGCAGGACCAGTACGTCGTAGAGTTCGGGCTTCTGCACGAGCTGCATACACATATTGTCAACGATGCGGTCCTCGAATTGGATGCCGCTGTCGGCGTACTCCTCTGCGACCTTCCGGGCGGTGTCCAAAAATAGCCCGTCGGAGTGCTTCATGATGTTGGCCTTGTGGACGGCGGTAATCTTCCGGCGGTCGTTGGCCAGAGCGTATTCAAAGGCGAACCGCACGATACGGGCGGACGCGAACTGGGAAATCGGCTTGATGCTAATGCCCGAGTCCTCGCGGATGCGGGCGCCGGTCAACCGGTGAATCCGTTCGATTATCTCAGTGCACTCCTGCGTCCCGCGGGCAAATTCAATGCCTGCGTAGAGGTCCTCTGTATTCTCCCGGACTATGACCAGGTCCACATCAGGATAGCGGGACCTGACCCCTTCGTAGTGCTTGTAGGGGCGCAGACAGGCATAGAGATCGAGCTGTTTGCGCAGCGCGACATTTACGCTGCGGAAGCCGGTGCCCACCGGCGTAGTAATGGGGCCCTTGATGGCCACCTGGTTCTTCTGTATCGAGTCCAGTACCGACCTGGGCAGCGGGGTACCCTCTGCCTCCATTACATCAGCGCCGGCCTGCTGGATATCCCACTGGATGGGCACCCCCGTGGCTTCCACGCATCGGCGCATGGCCTCGGTGACTTCCGGGCCAGTCCCATCACCAGGAATCAGCGTTATGGTATACATGCTTCTGTCTCCTCGGCAAGGTCAATCTTGACAGATTGACGCAAAAATAGTAGCGTATGGTTCAACTGACGTCTCAAGCCTATTCACGGGCGGCGGGAGCCCGCCGCAGATAAGTTGCAGGGACATGTCAAGCACTTATACCACGCCCAAAACTGCACCTGACACGCGCACTATTCGGGAAAGCAATTACGAAGCTGACAGGATAGTGGCCGGTTTTGAGACACCGTCTGATAGCTTTCTGCGTCAGCATCGCGGTAAGTTGCACCTGCTGGCTTTCTTGGTGGCGCTTATCTGGGCTACACCATGCTTCCCCCAGGTGCTGCTGGGGCTGCCGCTGGTTATCATTGGCCTGGCCATTCGGGCCTGGGCCGCCGGATGCCTGGCCAAGAATACCGAAGTTTGCACCGCCGGCCCCTACGGCTATTGCCGGCATCCGATGTACCTGGCCAACTTCACTATCGTAGCGGGCATACTCCTGGCCGCAAATAACTTCTACCTGACGGTGCCAGCGCTGCTTGCCACCATTCTGCTCCAGGCCCTCACTGTTCGGCGTGAGGAGGCCCTGCTACATTGCCTCTTTGGCGAGGACTATACGCGCTACTGTCAGTCCACACCGCGCTTGCTGCCCTGGCCCAGACGTTCGCCGATTTCCTCGTGCCAGTTCACCTGGGGGCTGGCCAAGTACAATCAGATTGTGGAACAGACCGCCGGTGTCCTGCTGCTGATCGTTCTGTTCGCTGTCAAGGCTGTAGTAATGGCCCACTACGGCTATCTTTACCCGGTGACGTACGGGCTGTGGCCCGTGCCGCCGGGATAGTTCGTCCGATTTCCCCGCAAAGTCCGGCTAGCCGCTGAGCGCTGCTTTCAGGCGCTCAACTCCCCGCTTGATGTCCTCCACCGAGCAGGCGAAGCTCAGGCGCAGAAAGCCCTCCGCCCCGAATGCTGAGCCGGGCACGGTGCTGATCAGGCTGTCCTCCAACAGGTACTCGGCCAGCTCCAGTGACGTAGTTATCTTCCTACCGGCCAGTTCGCGGCCCAGATAGGCCGAGACATCCGGGAAGACGTAGAAAGCGCCCGGAGGCATATTGCACTTGATGCCCTCGAGCTCGCGCAGGGCCCCGACAAAGAAGTCCCGGCGCTGCTCGAACTGCTCGCGCATCTGAGCCACGCAATCCTGCGGGCCGGTCAGAGCAGCCAGCGCGGCGTACTGGGAGATTGAGCAGGGATTGGAAGTCTCCTGGCTCTGGATGCTCCCGGCCCTGGCAGCAAACTGCTTGGGCCCGACCAGCCAGCCGATGCGCCAGCCGGTCATTGAATAGCTCTTGGCGACCCCATCGGCAAGGATGGTGCGTTGCCTGGTGTCATCGTCGAGCATAGCGATGCTCAGGTGCTCCCGGCCCTCAAAGATGAGATGTTTGTAGATTTCGTCGGAGATGATGGTCAGGTCGTGCTCGGCGGCGATGGCCGCGAGCCCTTCGAGCGTTTGCCGCTCAAAGATGCCGCCCGTCGGGTTGCTGGGACTGTTAATCAGTATGGCCACGGTCCGAGAAGTTATCGCCTCGCGAACCTCGTCCAGATCGGGCTGAAAGCCGCGGCTGCTGTTGGTCATTACGATGACCGGGTGGCCGTCGCACAGCTCAATCTGGGCTGGGTAGCTGACCCAGTACGGCGCGAATACGATGACCTCGTCGCCCGGGTCCAGCAGCGTCTCCCAGATGTTCATCAGCGCGTGCTTGCCCCCGTTGCTGACGCAGACCTGGTCGGCATCGTAATTCAGGCCAAACTCCGTCTGCAGGCGGCCGACGATGGCCGCTTTGAGCTCGGGGATGCCCGAGGCGGGCGTATACTTCGTGTGACCCGCCTCCAGGGCCGCGCAGGCCGCCGCGCAGATATGCTCCGGGGTGGGGAAGTCCGGTTCGCCGACGGCAAATGATATCACGTCGAGTCCTTCGCCAATCATCGCCTTAGCCCGCGCGGCCATACCAATAGTGGGCGAAGGCTGGATATGGGCGGCTCGTTGGGAGATCTTCATAGTAATACCTCTTGTCGCTGTCAGGATGGCTGCTGGGAATGATGGTGGTCCTCGACGCGCGCATGCCACGGTGGGGCTAGTTCCCAGTGGAGGCTACGCAGTTCGTGAACGACCTCTGGGTAGTGGGGCCGAATCTGTAGCGCCTGGCTCAGTTCGCGGGTGGCCTCATCCTGGCGCCCCAGGCGGGCGTAGGCGGCACCGAGGTGGTAGTGCAGTTCGGCGTTGAGCTGGTGCAGTGACTGGCGCACCGCCCGCTCCAGGAAAAACGTGGCATTATTCAGGTCGCCCAGCTTGTAGTAGGCCCACCCCAGGCTGTCGACAAAGGCGGCATTCAATGGGGCCAGGCGGACGGCCTGTGTCGTCAGTTTCAGCGCCAGGTCGAGCTTGACACCCGCTTCGGCGTAGGCGTAGCCCACATTGTTGAGCTCACCGGCGTAAGCCAGTGCGGGGATTCTTCTTGCAGTGTAACCGAACTTGGTTATCTGCAAATGGGCAGATAAGAGCTTGTGGCCGAGCTTGGCCTGCCCGGTATGCAGGTAGGCCGTGCCCAATTCGTAGTAATAGGGGCGATCGGTCAACAGGTGTGCTTTTTGCAGCGCGGAGATCGCGGGCTTGTACGCTCCCATGTACACGTATATACGACCGGCTCGCTCGAGCACTACTGGGTTATTGGAAGCCAGCTCTACGGCACGGTTCGCGCAGCGCACCGCCCGCCCAGCGCGGACCGGTTCGCCAGCTGCTTCCGTTGCCTGCTGGATGTGGCGTAGGGCGATAAAGTCGGTGCGGAGTTCGTCGAGCTGCGCCAGCGGCTGGCAACCACTCAGCGTGACCATGAGCACCGTACCCCAGACTGCCAGGATCCCGCGTGCAGGCCGTCGGCGCAGCCCGGGCTGAGCGCCGCCGAACGACGGGTTATTGAGGTGTGAAGGCCGATACATAATAATAGGCGATACCGATGTAGAGAGTGGCTTCGGCCACGGCTGGTGTTGAGTAGACGCCGTAGACGGTGCGGTGCTCCCATTTCACCTGGCCGTCGGCCAGATCCAGAGCGTATAGGACCCCATCCTTGGAGCCGATGTAGACAATATCCCCGGTAATCACAGCCGAGGCCAGCACTTCTTCACCGGTTTGGTATTGCCAGACTTCTTTACCATTCGCGGTGTCCAGGCAATATACCTTGCCGTCGGCACAGCCGACTACCA
>CAYNMY010000064.1:0-8426 GCA_964398275.1 uncultured Armatimonadia bacterium
CCTTGTCAATCCGGGGGATCAGCTCCTCCGTGAACACAGCGGCCAGGGAGGTGGAGGCCATTGCCCGGATCTCTTCCTGCTCAATGGCGGGGAAGGCGGTAACAAGGCGGTCAATCGTCTTAGGCGCACTGACGGTGTGCAGGGTGGAGAAGACCAGGTGCCCGGTTTCCGCCGCCTGCAGGCACGCGCGCATCGTTTCCAGGTCACGCATCTCGCCCACCAGCATCACATCGGGGTCCGAACGCATGTTGCGGCGGACGGCCTCAGCGAAGCTCGATACGTCCACCCCTACTTCGCGTTGGTTCAAGATGCTCCGCTTGCCCTCGTGATAGTACTCGATGGGATCCTCGATGGTGATAATATGCACGTCGCGCTCGCGGTTGATGTAGTCAATCATTGAAGCGATGGTGGTCGTCTTGCCGCATCCGGTTGGCCCCGTCAGCAAAACGATGCCGCGCTGGCGGTAGCACAATTCCATGATATGATCGGGAGGCCGGCCGAGCTGCTCGAAGGTAAGTATCTCGGTGGGAATCAGACGCAAGGCGATGGTGGGACATCGCTTCTGGCCGAAGACACTGACCCGGAAGCGGCCCCGGTCCTCGAAGGCGTAACCGATATCACTCCCCCCGGTTTCGTGATAATCGTTCCAATAGCGGTTGTCGCCGCTATCTTCACCGAGAAAGAAAGTCGTGGCCGCGACCAAGTCGTCGCGGTCAAGCTCTCGATAGCCTTCCACCCCGTGAAGCCGCCCGTGGCGCCGGTAAATGGGCGGCTCGCCTCGCGTCAGGTGCAGGTCGGAGGCCCCGAGCTTTACGCATCCGTCTAACAGCGCTTCCATTATCTCTCCGTCGAAGGGCTCGCCCACCTTGTTGACCAGCACTTCTGGTGCCTGGACTGTTAGCCGACCGTATTCTGACATTTGACTCACCTCACCAAGAGTGAATTGCTCTGTAACCTCATCCAGCTTCAGCCGCAAGCCCGCTTCTTCCGCGCTGGATACAGACGCCCGCCACGATACTCATTTACTATATTCCCTTACTAACCTCGATTTCCTTCCCTATTGGTAAACTGTTTTTGCCCACTTCGCCATCGGGGTGAGTCGAGCTTGACAAAGCCAGGATGCTGTGCTACGATTCTGCTAATCGTAGCACCAAGTTAGGTGAGAGGAGAGTACCTATTCAATGCGCAGAGGATTCACACTCATTGAACTGCTGGTAGTCATTGCCATAATCGCCATCCTGGCAGCAATCCTGTTTCCGGTCTTTTCTCGTGCCAAGATGAAGGCCCAGTCTACCCAGTGCCTGTCCAATATGAAGCAGCAGGGGCTGGCTATTATGATGTACTGCTCTGACTGGGATAGCCGTTACCCACCGGCCTACCAGTGGAAAACTAGGTGCGATGAGTATCTGGGCAGTCGCGAGCTGTGGCGGTGCCCCACCCGGCCGGAGTTGCCCTGGTACTACGGACACGGTTATAATATCGGGTGTCCTGAGCCGGATTGCGATCCACCTGTCGCGGGCTTCCCGGAAAAGATCGACACCAGAATCAAGCAGCCTAGCAAGAAGATACTTGCCGTCGAATGGGACAAGTGTTTGTCGGGGCCGCCAGTCGGGCCGACTGGTCTGTTGCGCGGTGGCCAGTTAAGTTACTGGGCGGTATGCCGCGTGCATGGGGATGGCTCGAATATCATCTTCGGCGATGGCCATGCCAGGTGGATGAAGCCCGAGCATTACCACAGCACCACAGAGTGGGCCGACGAAGAGGGCAACCCCTATCCGGCCAGCCCCACGGTCGTGCAGGAATCAATCTGGCGCTTGTACTGGGACACAGAATACCCGGACAGCTAACTGGTAGTCGGGTGGTGACTAATGACTTATTTGGGGTTATTGATCTATGCTTTGGTAGCAATCAGCTTGTTGGCCTGTGACTGCTGCTCAGGAAAGAAACACCCTCAGGTTACTGCCGTTGACGAGGACCTTTCGCCCGCCGAGACTTTGTACCGCCTGCGCCAGTTCCACGGCCACGTGGGCCCCTATGCGGTTCTGGGCTACCGTTTGGGCGGCTGGCTCCTCGAGCGGCTGGGCTGCGGCAAGTACTTCGGCGCGCATATCACCGTCAAGGGGCCGGGGCTTACCCCGTTTACCTGTCTGCTCGACGGCTTACAGATGTCCACCGGCCATACGCTGGGCAAGCGTAACCTGGAGCTGGTGACCGGCGCCGGTCGCGCCCCCGGTATGCTGTTTGAGATCGAGGCCATTGCTGACGAAGGCGGGGCGCCGTTGCGCGTGAACATCCCGGCCAGCGTGGCCGATCTGTTCACGGAGTGGATGGCCGCGAAGCTTTCCGAGGAAGAGGTTTTCGATAGGACGCTCTCCTGGCCACAGCAAGAGCTGTGGCAGGAGCTTACCTGAGTCGGCCCGGGCCGGTGCTCAGACGACGATCTCGGTTTCGCCCCCCGCTGCCACCGCTTCCGTGGTCAGCATCGAGCTTAGGCACTCGCGCAAGTCGGGAGCAAAGCCCCTCCCCGTTTCAATCGCGCGGATGAAGGCTTCGGTTTCCGCCAGCGAGCCGTCGCGATACTCACTGCCGGCCTGCTCCGGTGCCGTCCAGGAGAGCACTTTCTGCCCCTGGTCCCAGATCGTTGTGGTGCAGTTGGTGGTGTCAACCTCGATGGTGTAGCCCTCGCCGTGAACTTCGTAAGTCTCCGCCGCTCTGCCTACGACCGGCGAGATGACGAGATGAGCACGGCCGCCGTCGGCGAAAGAGACACGCGCCTGGGTGAAGACCGCTGCCTCGGTCTTCAGGGCTTCCGCTGTGACCTGGCTGGGCCGGCCCAGGATCGAGATAACCGCGTCAACCAGGTGACAGGCCGTCGCGGTGACGAATTGCGGCTCCCGGCGGTTGTGCCGCAGCATCCTGGCAATGACCAGTTGTGGTTGCCGATCTGCGGCGGCCTCGGCCAGCCACGCGCGCGCCTTCGTGAGCGCCGGATTGCAGCGCCGGTTAAAGGAGATCATGTGAGGGCTGCCGGTCTGTTCGGCAACCGCCAGCAGGCGCCGGGTGGCAGCGGAATCCTCGCCGGGCGGCTTTTCAATCACCAGCGGAATGCGCTGTGGCAGCAGGGCAGTAATGATCTGCTCGGTCAGCGCTACCGGCGTGACGGCGATCAGCCCCTCAAGAGTTTCCTCGGCCAGCATAACCTGCACATCTTCGTACACCCTCGCAAACCCGAAGGCGTCCGCGTAGGTCTGAGCTTTCTCGCGGTCCAGGTCACAAACCGCGGCCAACTCGACTGCGCCGGGGTGTTCTGCGGCAAAGGTCTTAAGGGCTGGCCCGTGGGAGTCAGAAGAATGCCAGCCTGCTCCTAGTATGCCAATGCGAATCATTATTCGATTCTCCAGATCTTCAGATCGCTTACTGTTAGGTCCGCGCAGAAAGCGCGAAAGCCGATATAGCCGGCAGTGAACGGGTTGGGGTCGTACGTCTGGATCCAGCGCTCCCCGTCAACCCAGAACTCCAGGACATTGCCGTTCTGGACGAGGGTGATCCGGTATGACCTGTTGCGGTCGAGCAGCCGGGCGCGGTCGGTGAACTGGCGGATCAGATGCCGCCCGGGGTTTTTGCGCAGCCGGGTTGTCTTGTTATTGGTGCCGCCCAAATCCACCCAGTACAGGGGCAGGGGCACGTAGTTACTGAGGCTGGCATTCGGCAGCTCCCGCATATACTCAAACAGGTCGCCATCGGGCTTGTCAATCATCCAGATGAAGATAGCGTCGGTCACGCCCGCCGAGAACTCCTCCGTGGGCACGGGAGTGGCTACGCAATCAACCGCAATCGGCCCCGTGAACCGCTGCTTCATAATATTGACACTCATATGCCGGAAGGTGTAAGCATCATCCTCAACTGTGGGCTTCTCCCCGTTACAGACCCACTGCTCGTCGAACGCCTCGGCGCCGAACGGTTCCTCGTAGAGCAGCTCAGTGCGTTGCCACTGCGGGAAGGTTATATCGGGGACGATGAAGTTCTCCGTGCAACTGATGATCCTGACGTCCGCATCTCGCACGCTGAGCTGCAGCCGGCCCTCGTTCTCGGTGTAAGGCGGGTCCATCTGCCCGTGCGCGAGGCACCGGTCATTAAGGTAGACGGCATACGACTCGGCGAGGGTGGCTAGCCTCACCGTATGGGCGCTTTCCTTCTGCACCGAGGGGCTCTCGGCCTGGAATATCTGGTTATCCTTATGGAAAGCCGTCACGTGCTGGCCATCAAAGACCACGCGGAAGACACCGACTGTCTTCCTCCCTGAGTTGAACTGTACGGTGAAGGTGCCGTCTTCACCGAGGCGCTCAAAGTTGAAGGTCAGCGCGATCTCGACATCGCCGCCGCCCGCCAGCGGGTAATCAACGCGCGTGACCTCGGCGGTTTGCTCGGCAAAGATCTGCAGCGTGCCGCCGGCGGGCACCAGCTTCCCGCCCTCGTTTTGCCAGTCGTTGCAGCGAATCTCCGGCCCGTAATACTCTTCAATCACACGATAATTCATCGTTAGCTCCTCCTCAGCCGGCCTCTCGGCTGCTACAGTCGGGCCAAACAGCAAGCATCCAGCAAGCATGCCCAGAATAAGATTGCACCTCAGACTAGCTGTAATTCGGGCACCTGCCATGCGATTTACGCCTCTTTCTCAGCAAAGGACACTTGTCCCTGCGTAGCAGCCGCCACCCGCACTTGCTTCCGCACGAACCCTTCGCCAAACGAATTCGAGCCCCGCACCATCGCCCAGGGGCCGCGACTCCCGTCGCTTGTAGGAATTCTACCGGCGATTAGGGCCGCGTGTCAATTCCGGCCAGACTTCCGCGCGTCGGCGACCGGCCATCGCAAGCAATTGTCGAGCCGCCTTGTGATTATGGCAGAGGAATACTTGGACTCAGTGGGGAAACTTGCTCTGGACAGGGGCCCGGAGATAGACAAACCTTTAAGCCGGCAGATATCAATAGTGCGAGGAGACACTGAATTGACTAAGGAAGCAACTGATAAGTTTGACGTCGGTATTATCGGCGGGGGGCCGGCCGGCTATGTGGCAGCAATCCGCGCGGCGCAGTTGGGGGCAAAGACCGCGGTTGTCGAGGCGCGCGAGTTGGGCGGAACCTGCCTGAACCGCGGCTGCATACCCTCCAAGGCCCTGCTGCGCTGTGTAGAGGTCATCGAGCTGGCCAGGAGCGCCAAGCGCATGGGCCTCAAGTTCGCCGAACCCGAAATAGATTTTGACGGGGTGCGCCGCCACGCCGCCCGGGCGATTAAGACGCTTGTGTCCGGTGTCGAGGCGCTGATGGAGAGTAACAGCATAGCCGTCTTCCGCGGTCATGGCAACCTGATTGATCCCGTACACATCGAGGTCACCGGCTCAGATGAGACTATCAGCTTTGAAGCTGGCAAGATTATCCTGTGCACTGGCTCGGTGCCGTTCATTCCCCCTATCCCCGGTGCTGATGGCGAGGGCATAATTGACAGCGACCAGGCTGTGGCCCTGCCCGGTCCGCCGGAGAGCTTGGTGGTAATCGGCGGGGGCGCAGTCGGCTCGGAGCTGGCCCAGGTCTAT
This sequence comes from uncultured Armatimonadia bacterium, assembly GCA_964398275.1. Lineage (GTDB taxonomy): Bacteria > Armatimonadota > Zipacnadia > Zipacnadales > Zipacnadaceae > JALGTD01. Next base: position 5,591 of record CAYNMY010000064.1, read on the forward strand.
GCGGGCCTCGGCACTAAGGGCACGCTGGTGGAGATGCTCGACCGGCTCGTTCCGACCGAAGACCCCGACGCCGGTGCCCTGCTGGAAAGCACAATGAAGAAGCAGGGCGTCCGCGTGCTGACCAGGTCGAAGGCGCTGGAGATCGCAGACGTTGACGGCGGCAAGCGCCTGGAGTTGGACTGCGACGGAGAAGGCGAGATCGTCGAGGCGGAGATGGTGCTGATGGCCACCAGCCGCCGGGCCTACACCGACGGCTTAGGGCTGGAGGAAGTCGGCGTCAGCACCGAGCGCGGGCGCATCGTGGTCAGTGAGCATCTGCAAACCAATATTGAAAACGTCTACGCGGCTGGTGACGTACGGCGCGGTGTGGGGCTGGCCCATTTGGCTTCCCACGAGGGCATCGTCGCGGTCGAGAATGCTCTGGGCGTTGGTGAGGATGGGGCCATCAACTATGACGCTGTGCCTGCGGTCATCTACACCCACCCCGAGATCGGTTCAGTCGGCGTGCAGGAGCATGAAATCGCTGAGCGCGGCGTAGAATGTTCCGTGGGCAGCTTTCCATACAGCGCCAATGCACGGGCGGCGGCCTACGGCGAGCGCCAGGGCTTTGTCAAGCTCATCGCTGAGGCCCGGTCGGGCCAGATTATTGGCGGCACTGTCGTCGGCCGGTCGGCCCGCGAGCTGCTCGCGGAGATCACCCTGGCGCTGCGCATGGGGCTGACGTTTGATGACGTCGCCGCAACCATACACCGTCATCCCACGATCAGCGAGGCGATTGGCGAGGCCGCGCTGGCGGGCCTGGGCCGGGCCATACACTTGCCGTGATACGGCGAGTGGGTAGTAAATGGTCGATAGTGAATGGCAGACGGTGGACAACAACGTCTCAATCGGTAGGAGCGACATTCCTGTCGCGACTGGACAGTAGGCACAGAAAGGCCTGCCGTGGGGAAAGTGGAGACGAGACACAGGACGCAGGATAACTGCGAACAGCAAAAAGATACTTGAACCGATTAGGAGGAGCTTCAAATGATGCGATTCGTCCTGTTACTGTTGTTGCTGAGTATCATGACCGTCCCGGCCGCCGCCGAGTGGCAACTGTCTGAGTTTATGATTTCGTGGTGGGGCGCGCCCGGAGATGATGTACACGCCCAGGCCGCCGTCCAGTGCGGTATCAATACCATAATGTGCAAGGCCAATCAACTCGATATGTGCCGCGGCTACGGCTTCAAGGCGATGCTGACGGGGGCCACCCCTGAACTGGCCGCCCAGTTCAAGGACGATGAAGTGATCTGGGGGTATTACGTCCGGGACGAGCCGGGCAGTGAGGAGGAGTACCGGGCATGTGCGGCGAAGCGCGAAGCCTTGCATGAGGCTGACCCCAATCACCCGGGCTACGTAAACCTGGGGGGCGGTTACGCCCGACACGCCCAGCGGGGATATATGGAGATCGTCAAGCCCGAAGTGCTCAGCTACGACTATTACCAATGGTGGTGGGGAACCAAAGGGTACTTTTCCCGACTCGAAGAGTATCGCGCCGCCGCGCTGGACGCGGGCATACCGCTGATTTCGTGGATTGAGGCGAGCGCCATCGAGCAGAAGAAGATGGAGGGCAACAAATATATCTATCACCCCGACAACTATGGGCGATTGCGCCAGAGTGTCTTTACCTCGCTGGCTTACGGCGTCAAGGGCATCCAGTGGTGGAAAGGCACGCGCTTCTGCAACGTCCGCGACGGCCAGATAACTCCCCAGGGGCAGGATATCGCTAAGATCAATGCCGAACTGAAGGTGCTCGGCCCTACCCTCATTACACTGCGGTCTGTGGACGTCTACCATACGCCAGCGCTGCCCTGGGGTACCAGCCAGCTTCCGGAAGACTACTGGGTACAGGTGGCCGGCGAGGGCTGGGTAGTGGGGGTCTTCAAAGACCCGGAGGACAAGGATTACCTGCTCCTGGCCAACCGCGACCCCCAGCACACCAAGTGGGCGGTCGTGCAAATCCAGCGCGCGGGCGCCCAGGTGGACAAGCTCAACAAGCAGACCGGCGCATGGGTGGCATTACCTACCACCCAGCAAGACGGCGTGGTAAGCGTTGACTTCATCGTCGCACCCGGTGACGGGGAGTTGCTGCGCCTGCGCTGAGCTGTCCGGCAAGAACCTGGCAAATAAAGGGGATAAGAAAAAGTGCTACGAACCATTGTTGTCCTGGGATTGGTGATTATGATGACGTTACCAGTCGGTGCTGAATGGCAGATGTCGGAGTTTATGATGTCGTGCTGGGGTGGGCCGACCGACACACCGGGGGGCAACAATGCCGCCATCCAGACGATCGCGGAGGCCAACCTTACCGTGGTCATGTGCGGGTTGGACCAGCTCGAGTTATGCCGCCAGTACGGTATCAAGGCGATGATCAAGGGCGTTACTCCCGAGCAGGCGGCCCAGCTCAAAGATGACGACGCAGTCTGGGGTTACTACATCATGGATGAGCCGACGAAGGTAGAGGAATACGAGGAATGTGCCCGGCGGCGCGTGGCCCTCCACGAGGCCGATCCCAACCATCCCGGCTACGTGAACCTGGGCGGCAGCTACCAGAAGATCCACTCCCGATTCATCGAGATCTTCAAGCCCGAAGTGCTCAGCCAGGACTACTATCACTGGTGGTGGGATTACGATGCGCACTTCCCCATTCTGGAGGAGTACTACGCCGTGGCCCAGGATGCGGGGATTCCACTGATCGCCTGGGTAGAGTGCAATACCGCCAAGCAGGACCTGATCCGGGAGAACCGCTACTATATTTCTATATTTATATATTTATATATTTATATATTTATATATT
>CAYNMY010000065.1:0-8424 GCA_964398275.1 uncultured Armatimonadia bacterium
GTCGTATAACGCGGGCGACTTCCCGATCGCGGAAGACCTGCACTCCCGGGTCTTTTCTTTGCCCAATATGGTCCAGCCTGCGGACGGTTTGCTTGAACAGTGGCGCGTTGCGTTCGAGAAGGTAACTGCAAACTATGGAGCTTTGATCTAGCTGTGGCACCGAGACTACCGAGCTAGCTGTTTTCTGAAGCAGACTAGAGCGAGCTGACAGCCGACTTCTCCACAATTCAAAGGAGGGCGTACTGATGCAACTGTCTATGTACACGCTGGTGACAAGAGAGTTCTCGCTAGAAGAGAGTATCCAGATGGCGGCGCAGGCGGGCTTTGATGCCGTGGACATCCGCCAGGCCGAAGACGGCACGCATATGCCGCTTGATATCAGTGACGAGGAGCTGAAGAAGGTCAGGGCAAGGGTGGAGGAGACGGGGATGCATGTCTCCGGGTTGACGAACTATTGGCGTCTGGGCACACCAGATACTGAAGTCGCTGCTGAGCATCAGGCAGGCTTGCGGCGCGGTTGCGAGGCTGCCCGGACTCTGGGAGCAAAGTTCCTGCGCTGCTCGTCGTTTGACCTGGATTTTGCGGTCGGCTACGAAAAGCAGCGTGAGCTGTTCCGTGAGCAGTTTGTGCAGGCTAACCAGATTGGCGCGGAATTTGACATTACTATCACTCCTGAACAACACGGCGGCGGGATGTGTGCTTCGGCCGGACAGATTATGGACCTCATTCGCGGGCTGCCTGCCGACCACATCGGCATCGTCTACGATCCGGGCAACTGCGTGAGCGAGGGCTTCGAGCGTATTCCCAATCAGATCGAGATGCTGCGCAATATCGTCAAGGCAGTTCACGTCAAGAATGCGATCACAGTGCAGGGCGAGGGCGCCTCAGGCCGCATCCCCGGCAAGCAGATGCCTCTGGACGAAGGGTTGCTGGACTGGGCTGAAATCGTCAGCCAACTCAAGCGCGTCGGCTACGACAACTACCTGACGCTGGAGGAGTTGACTTTGCACCCACGCTTCGCCAGCGTCCAGGAGATGATAGACTGGGATGTCCAGTACCTGCGTGGGCTTATCGAATCGGCGTAAGCAATCATTGTCTGGTTTACGGGAGGAAGAACGGTGCAAATTGCTCTGTACAGTCTGGTGACCAGGGATTATGCCATCGAGGAAACGGTGAGCATGGCCGCTGAGGCCGGCTTCGACGCGGTGGACTTCCGCTACGACGAAGACGGCGTCCATTTTCCGCTCGACATTTCCGACGCCGAGGTTGAGCGGGTCCGTGCTTTGGTGGGGGAGACTGGTATGCACGTTTCGGGAGTAACCACGTATTTCCTGCTCGGGGCAGTTGACCCCGCGGAAGCCGAGCAGCACCTGAGCAACCTCCGTCGGGCTAGCGAGATCGCCGAGCTGATGGGTGCTCACCTGGTGCGTTGCAAGGGCGCGGACTTTGACCCCCGGGTCGGCTACGAGCGCCAGCGGGAGCTATTCCGCGTGCAGGCTGAACAGGCCGGCGCGATGGCCGCGCAATTCGATGTGGAGTATACCCTCGAGCAGCACGGCGCCAGCTTGTTTGCCTCTGCCGGGCAGAATCTGGATATGATGCGCGGGCTCCAGACCGACCGTGTGGGCGTCATCTATGACCCGGGCAATTGCTTCCAGGAGGGCTACGAGCGCGTCGAGGTCCAGATCAATATGCTCGGCAAGCTCATCAAGCAGGTCCACGTGAAGAACGCTATCCAGACGAATTCCGAAGAACTCGGCTGGCGCGACACTACGACCGTGGAGTGGCGACGACTCGACAGTGGCCTGCTGGACTGGGCCAGGATCATCCAGCTTCTGCGCGAAGTTGGCTACGACGGATATCTGACCCTCGAGGACTTCGGCTCGAAGTTCGATACTGTCCAGGAAAAGCTCAACTGGAGCGTGGCGTACCTGCGCAGCATAATGTAGCCTTCCCCGGATTATGAACCAGGCGGATCAGCAGTTGATAATCGAACTGGCCCGCGCCGCAGGCGACGTGGCGCTCGACTATGTCGGCAAGCTGGAGGTCGAGGGGAAGCCGGACGGCAGTCTGGTGACCCAGGCGGACCGGGAAGCCGAGCAGCTCATTCGCACCGGCTTGTCTGAGCGCTGGCCCGAGGACGCCATTCTCGGAGAAGAGATGTTGGGAGCCGAGGATCTGTCCCGGGGGCGTGTGTGGTGCCTCGACCCCATTGACGGCACTCACAACTTCATCGGCGGCCTGCCGCTGTGGGCGGTCTGCATTGCAATGTGCACTGAGGGGATTCCCGTGCTGGGCGTAATCCACGCCCCGGCGCTGGGCCTCACGTGGACTGCGTTCCAGGGACAGGGCGCGTACTGCAACGGCGAGCGCCTATCTGTCGCCGACAACGCAAAGATTGCCCGCAGTGATATGATTGCGTTCACCACCGAGGCAACCAATGAGCTGCGTCTTGACCTGCCCCACAGCCAGCGCAACCTGGGCAGTGCGGCTCTGCACACGGGTTACGTGGCCTCGGGCGTCTTCAAGGCTTGCTTGTTCTCGAGTTGGTGGGTCTGGGACGTGGTGGCGGGAGCGGCCATCGGCTTCGAGGCCGGGGCAGTCGCCTGCAATCTACGCGGGGAGCGCGTCACCAGCTTTGCTGACTTTGCGGCTCAAGGCAAGAACGAGCCGCTGATCCTCGCGCCCGCGTCTTGCTGCGACATCCTGGCGGCTAACACGAGGTATTGCCCACCGCAGAGTCGCTAGGGGAATCCGTTCACGCGCTCGTAGACCTGATAACCGGCCACCTCGGGAGGTTCGGCGTAGCCTTCGCTGAGCAATTGCTCCATACCCAAAGCCACCATGGCCCTCCTGGTATCTGGTGCGGCCTGGTCACCTATCAACACATACTGGAGCGGATTCGCCCGGAGGTCCTCGTGCCAAATCGAGCTCAGGTGGCTCCGGAACTTCGAGGGCGGCGCGAGGCTGATCTGATCGAAGTACTGGTAGCTGTAGAACCGGTTGACCGGATTAGTGCTAGATTTCAGGTACACCAGAGGGTGGAACTTCCACATAAACACAGTTGTTCCTGGATTGGCGTTCTCCCTCACCCAGTCTCCCGCAGATGATGGGGCCCTTGTGCTCCCAGATATCTTTGTACAGCAGGCCGCCCCGGTTCATGTCCCGGGCGCACAGCGTCCAGATGCCCGCATCGTAGTCAATATACGCACTGGGGGGCCGCAGCCCGACGAGCAGGACAAACATCAGCACTGTCCACACAACCAGCCACACCTTGCGTCGCGGAATACTGGCGGTCATGGTGTTGTCCTGCATAATGGATTCCGGCCCGGCCGTAGCTAATCCGACCCGTCCCCCGCTTCGCCACGCAGGCGCTGCTGCAGGCGCGTATAGCGCTGGCGCTCCGAAGTCGTGTTTATCGCCTTGTGGATGCCCCGGCGGTTACCGACGATGCAGGCCATCCGCTCCGCCCGCGTCAGGGCGGTATACAGCAGGTTGCGCTGGAGCATTATGTAATGCGAGCTGTGCATCACGATGACCACGGCCGGGTACTCGCTGCCCTGCGACTTATGGATGGTCAGCGCATAGGCCAGTTCCAGTTCATCCATCTCGTTGAAATCGTAGATGACCTCCTCGCGGTCGAACTGGACGTGCAGCACCTGGCGGTCGCTGTGTATCGCCGTGATGCGGCCGATGTCGCCATTATATACCGATTTATCGTAATTGTTAACTGTCTGGAGGATCCTGTCGCCGACCCGGAAGACGTTGTCGCCGCGCTGGAGCTGCGCTTTGCCGGGAGCGGCTGGGTTAAGCCTCGCCTGGAGAGCTGTGTTGAGCGCGTGGACGCCGATCGGCCCGCGGTGCAGGGGCGTGATGACCTGGATGTCGTCGCGGGAGAAGTCCAACTTGGGCAGACTCTCCACGACCGTCCTTATCACCTTTTCAGCGGTCTTTTCCGGGTCGTCCTCTTCGATGAACACGCAGTCTTCGTGGCGCCACTGCTTGCCCGAGGGCAAGTAGGGAGCCTCGCCGTGGTTGATGCGGTGGGCATTTTGCACCAGCAGGCTGTCGGCCTGCTGGCGGTGGATGGTGGTAAGCTGGCAAACCGGCACTGCCTGCGACTCGACCAGGTCGCGCAGCAGATTACCCGGCCCGACGCTGGGAAGCTGGTCGGCGTCGCCCACCAAGATTAGCCGGGCCTCCGGGCGTAGCGCGCGCAGCAGGTCCCGCGCGAGCAGCACGTCGAGCATACTGGCCTCATCAATGATCAGCATATCCACGGGCAGCGGGTTGCCCTGACCGTGCCGGAACCGGTGTTGCTGGGGATCGTAGGCCAGTAGGCGGTGTATAGTAGATGCCGGGCGACCGGTGAGCTGTTCCAGGCGCTTGGCGGCTCGGCCGGTGGGCGAGGCCAGGGCGACCTCCCGCCCCAGGATCGTGCCCAGCTCGGCGAACGCCCGCACTATCGTGGTCTTGCCGGTACCGGGCCCGCCGGTGATGACGCACAGCCCGGACCGCAGCGCCTCAGTGACCGCGGCCTTCTGCTCCTCGGTCAGGGGCAGGGCGCCCAGGGAGGCTCGGCGGCGCTGCCAGTCGTCAACCTGTTGTGCACCCAGGGCGTATTGATCGGTTATTGCCGCCAAGTCACGCAGCCGCTGGGCGACTTCGCGCTCCGCCGCGAGCATCTCAGGTAGGTACACAGGTGCCTTATCACCTGGCTCGCGCGCCAGCTCTTTGCGTCTTACCAGTTCGTCGAGGGATATTTCCACCAACTCCGGAGGCACTTGCAGCAGTTCAGCAGCGCGAGCGAGCAGTTGCCCGCGGGGTAGAAAAAAATGGCCGTTATCGGTAGCGCTGCCCAGAACGTGGAGCACGGCGGCCTCGCGGCGGTGGGGGTCGTCGTGGGGGATGCCCACGCTGCGGGCGATGCGGTCGGCGGTGGCAAACCCGATGCCGCGCACCTCCCGGGCGAGGCGGTAGGGCTGCTGCTCGATCAGCTCAATGGCCTGCGTGCCGTAGCGGTTGTAGATGCGATTAGCCAACGCCGCGCCGATGCCGTGCTGCTGGAGGAAGATCATTATGTTATGCACGTCGTGGTGGCGCTGCCAGGCCTCGATAACGGCGGCGGCGCGTTTCGGGCCGATGCCGGAGACTTCCTGCAAGCGCTGGGGATTCTCCTCGAGGATGGTGAGCGTCTCGGTGCCGAACTTCTCGACCAGTGCCGCGGCCAGTTTCGGCCCGATGCCCTGCACCAACTGCCCGCCCAGATAACGCTCAATGCCCTCGGTGGTAGTTGGGCGAAGCAATTCGTACCGGCTGAAGTGAAACTGTCGGCCGTAGCGCTGGTGATTCTCCCATTGCCCGACCAGCCGGACCGATTCGCCGCTGGAGGGCGCCAGCATCACCCCCACGGCGGTCAGCTCGCCGTTCTCTTGCGTCGCGAGGCCCAGAACTGCCCAGCCCGAGTCGTCGTTGTGGAAGACGACGTGCTTGATGACGCCGGCGAGGGATGTCTCAGATGGTCCTGCCTCATCCTGAGGGGGCACAGGCCACAATGAGTTCGGCTGCATAGTCAATAGCTTACGGGGCGTGGCGAGCAGTTGTCAAGGCCAGCCCGGCGGGTGGTGGCAGGGACTGAAGAAAACGGGGAAGGCCGGGTGGCCTTCCCCGGTTATGCTGTCATTCTGCCCCGACCACGGCGGCCTGCATCATCTCAATAAACACAGGGCCGGGCCGGGATCTGAGTTTCGCCCGGGCAGTCGGCATTGCCCACGCCCCAGAGGCGCTCGTACAGCTCCCTGGTTTTGGGCCCCAGGTCCCACATGGTGTCCGCACCCGTGTAATCATCGCAGCCGTCCACGTCGCGCTGTAGGCCCATGTTGTATTGTGGGGCTTTGGTATCTCTCTTCAGCCAGCTCACATGGCCATCAACCCAGGCCACGTTCATCCCGTCGTTATGCCGGTAGACCAGGCAGTTATACTGGTTGTTGCTGTCGGCGAACGAGCGGCAGCCTTTGCACTGGTTGTATGTGTAGCGCGCTTCCACGCCCATCCAGCTATACTTGGCACCGTCCGTCCCGTCGGGGCCGTAGTAGTTCCCGTCCAGCCACATCACCGTCTGGGCCGGGTCCTCGATCCAGGTCTCGTTGGCGCCGATGTAGTACGTAGTTGGGTTTTGGCTCGAGCAATAGTGCTTCCAGGACAGTCCCCCCCAGCTCTGGCACGCGTTCTGACCGTCGTATTCGTAGCAGCCGTTGAACTGAAAGCTGTATTCGTAGGCCTTGCCATTGACGTAGGGGGAACGGACGACTTGATAGTCGGTGACATAGCCCCCCTTGATCAGGTAGTTCTCCACACACCAGTCGGGGTCGGGCCAGAAATGCATCCCATAGTCACTGGTGTATATCTTGGTGGCGGTGGCCATGTTCTTGATGTTGCTCAGGTCCTGGGTCTGGTAGGCCTTGGCCCGCGCCCGGGCAAAGACGGGGAAGAGAATCGCGGCCAGAATAGCGATAATCGCTATGACCACGAGTAATTCAATCAGGGTGAAACCGCGTGACTTGCGCAACATCATTATCAGCTCCTTTTCTGAACTGGTGGGCTTAGCGAAGGGCCTGGTCAGGGCAGGTACCAGGTCGAGTAGCCGCCCGTGGTTGCCTGGTTCGTGTCCAGGCTCTTGGCGTGTCCATCGCAGAAGGCGAAGTTGCAGCGGTTGCGGCCGCCGTGACGGAAGTCCGGGTCCAGGAAGACGGTCCCGCCGGTCCGGTTGGCATGTACCTCCTGCCAACCCTTGCACACCGCCGAGGTGGCATGCAGGGCCAGCTCATCTATGTCCGACCAGTTACTCCAGCCCGCCGGATACTCCACCACCGCATCCCAGACCATGTAGACCTGGACGGGGTTGCTGAGGAAGTCAATCGAACACTGCGCTTCCCAGGGGTGGTCGTAACCAATTCCCCCGTAGCCCTCATCGTACCAGGCGTTGTCGTCCTCGATGAAGTAGACGAAGACGCCGTCGGTGGGGGCATGGTCGGCGTAGGCAACATCGTCCACCGTCTGGGTGGAAGTGTACTGCAGGCCGTTGACCGCGTAGCTGGTAGCATAGGTATCCAGCGTGACTAGTCCGCGCATATCCGCGGAATCCGGCTCCACCGGACACCTCAGGATCTCGGCTGTCTTCAGGTACGAATGCAGCAGCTCCCAGACGTCCTGCATATCGCCCTCGTCGCGGTCGCCGCTGAACTGCAGCGGGGTGAACTGATCGTAGTCCGAGGCGTAGGTCAGAATCGCCAGGGATATCTGCTTGATATTGTTCAGGCACTGTGTTTCCTGCGCCTTAGCCTTGGCCCGGGCAAAGACGGGGAACAGAATTGCTGCCAGGATAGCGATGATTGCTATCACCACCAGCAACTCGATCAGCGTGAAGCCTTTGCGCGTAGTTGCCATTCGTTCTCACTCCTTCTTTGCTTAATAAAACCACATCTCCGGTGACACAACTGCGAATTTGTTTGGTATGCTACTTTACTGCCACCTCCTTGCCCCATATATTCTGTTCCTTGACAGTACCCCAATGCCCCTCTCCCAATGATAAATTACCATAGTCAACAGTAATTGTCAAGGGCAACAATGGACAGTTGCATTTCAGCTTTCTGTGCTCTGGTCGAGGCAAAAAAACGGGGAAGGCATTTAGCCTTCCCCGATTGCTTCTGGCTGGTGCTCAGACCCAAACGCGGGTCCGGGCGGCTAGCTGCTTAACTACCACCGGTCGCAGTCATCGCCGGGAACGTTAGGCTGGCTGGGATCATCAGACATATTCTTGCCAAAGAGTTTTTCGGTTAGCTCCTTGGTATTGGGTCCCAGGTCCCACAGGGTAGTCCCCAGGCAACCATTTACGTCCTGCTGCAACCCAGTGGTATTTGTTGGAGCCTCCTTTATCCAGCTTGCATGGCCGTCGGCCCAGGCGACATTCGTGCCGTTGTTGTACCGGTAAGCGATGCAGTCGTACTTAGTGCCGGCGTTCCGGAACGAGTGGCAGCCCTTAGACTGGGTGTAGGTGTAACGCTCTTCGACGCCCCACCAGAGATACTTCTGGCCGCCAGTACCATCCCGACCGTAGTAGTTCCCGTCCACCCACATTACGGTGTTGGAGGGGTCTTCTAACCAGGCCTCGTTGGCGCCGATTGTGAACAATTGGCTGCCGGTCCAGACCTTCCATGACAGCCCGCCCCAGCTCTGGCACGCCGACTGATTGCCCCATTCGTAGCAGCCGTTGAACAGGTAGCTGTACTTTTCCTTCTGGCCGGTAACATACGGTGAGCGGACAATCGCCTCGTCCGTGACGTACCCCGCATCAATCAAGCAATACTTGACGCACCTATCGGGGTCGGCGAAGAACTGGCTATCGTAGTCACTGGTGTAGATCTT
>CAYNMY010000066.1:0-8384 GCA_964398275.1 uncultured Armatimonadia bacterium
TCAACCTGCATCTCCCGCTGCTGGCCGGGCGGGATTGCCATAGGCTCCTGGTGCTGTTGGAGCAGCTCACCGCCGCTGAACAGGCGCCATACGAACCGGAAGTCGCGCTGGTGCAGTGTGTCGTTATAGAGATACACCGTTCGCGTGATTGTCTGGCCGGGCCTGAAGCTGTGGTCATTCTCGCGCACCGCTATGAGCACCGGCGGAAAAAGCGAACCGAAGTCATAAACGCCCTCCGGCACCCCCCACGGGTTTAGGCAAGCCACACCGGCACGGCGGTAGCCGTCATTGAGCAGCCGGTACATTTGGAAGAGCGCATCTTGCCAGCCCTGGGGGTGAACGTACACCCAGTCACCAGCAAACTCGCTCATCCCGTGCGGCGGCTTGAAGCTGTAAGGAAGATGACCGTATTCGCCCATGATCATGGGCTTGTCCTGCTGCCACTTGTAGCCCTGCCAGCCGCCGATCGGCCCGCCCTCCAGCCAGTAGATATTGCGCGGCAGCATCCGCCGCAGCTCGCGGGGATGGAAGGGGTAATGCAGGTTGACGGTCTCGATTCGCCCACCCAGATCAACGTCGCCGTCGCAGGAGACGGTGCGGGTCGGGTCGAGTTCGAGCATGGCGTTGACCACCTCGGCCATCCGCTCCTGGCAGTCGGGTACGCGCTTATTACCGCTGTACAAGGCAATTTCGTTCGACGCATTCCACATCACCACCGAGGGGTTGTTGAGGCCGTCCCGGACCATTCCCAAAGCATGTTCCTTGAAATGCTCCCAGAACTCCGGGTTCTCCAGGTTGTGCGGGCCACAGCACATCACCGCACTTTCCGGGATAAGCAACATGCCCAGTTCGTCGGCCCAATCGTACCAGACCGGCACTGGAATGCAGTGCATGCGAACAACGCAATAGTCCCGCGCCTTGGCCTGGGCGACCATCTTCGCAAACTGCTCAGGATCAATGTACTTAGCGATGACCGCCGTGCGCGCCAGCAGCAGCTTCTGCCCATTGAAGAGAATATCAGGCCCCTTCACTTCCAGCCCCCGGAAACCAAAGCGCTGCCGGTATCCGTCCAACACCTGGCCATCAGCTTTGATGGTGACCTCGGCGTAATACAGATGCGGGTCATCGGGCCACCAGTAGTGCGCGTTCGCGAACGGCTCGCGCAGATTGACAACGTTATCGCCCGGCTGCAGCCTGACGGTACGGCTCTCGAACTGCTTGGCAGGTTCTTGAGCGGGATCCAGCTCCACAATCTGCGCCTCAACCGTAACCTCGCGCGGGCCGCCGCCGGCGTTGCGCATAGTCAGTGCCAGTTCCAGCTCATCCGGATTGACGGCCGGCTTGCAGAAGACCTGGGTAATGTAGATCGGGTCGGTGGCTTCCAGCCAGCAGGGGAGGCGGATACCAACGAAGCGGTTGTACGCCCAGGTCAAGCCGAGCGGGTAATCGCTCGTCCACCGGCCGTCCTCCTTGACGGCAATCGAGGGCATATCCCCGACCGCGACCATAAGCTGGTTCGTCTCGCCCGGCCGCACGGCACGGGTTACATCAATCTCGTAGGAGGAGAAGCCGTCCCAGTGGCTGCCGACGTGGGTACCGTTGAGATATACTTCGGTCCGCGCCCGGGTCATCTCGAAATGCAGGCGGATTACCTTCCCCTGCCAGCTCGCGGGCACCTCAACCTCCCGGCGCAGCCACAGGGCTACCGGCCAACCCAGCTTGCCTGCGAATTGTGCATTGCGGATTCCGCAGGGGACGTTGACATCGAGCCACTGGAGGTCGTCGCCCTGCGGCGGGACAAAGTCGGCCTCCCCACCGGTCAACTGCCACGTTCCCTCGAGGTTCAGCGTCTCCCGCGGCGCCATCACAAAGCTAAAGTCGGCGATATACGGGTCGCGCAGCGTGGTCTCTGCGTGCAGGATCGTGCTGCTGGCAACAACCACGCCAGCAAGAAAGGCAGCGGTGAGCGAGTGCCAGGACCAGTTGTTCATACAAGACACCTCCAATTATGAATCGCCGACAATCGGCCTATTCGCTGGTCTCTCCCGGAATTCCTGTATGGACACTGCCTTGCTGGCGGTCATCCGCTCTGCTGCGGACTGTTTTGTCGGCAGCGAGAGAGGAGTTGGGCGGGCTGCGGGGGAAGATTGGAAAGCCTGGCCTCAGACGATGCAATGACCGGAGAACGAGCAATGAACCAGGAGATGTCTTCGCGCGAGCGACTACTGACCACGATAGACCACCAGGAGCCGGACCACGTGCCGCTTTGCTTTCGGGGGGTAGCGCCGCTGGAGCACCTGTGGCGCGACGGCCTGAGCCGCACCGAGGCGCTGCTGGCGATGGGCATTGACGACCAGGTCAGCCTGCGCTATCCGTGGATGTACCACCCGGACGTGAAGGTCCGCCAGTGGCGTGATACCGAGTCGGACCCGAAGTACCCGCTCATCTGCAAGGAACTCGACACCCCGGCGGGGACCTTGCGCTTCCGGGTGCGGGAAACCGACGATTGGCAGCCGGAGGACCTACCGCTGAAGCACGACTATAACGTCCCCCGCGCGGTGGAGTGGCTGATCAAGGGCCCCGAAGACCTGCCCAAGCTTGAGTATATCTTCTACGACCCGCGCCAACCCGACCTGTCCCAGTGGCGCGAGCAGGCCCAGGCTACCGTCAACTTCGCCCGCAAGCACAATGCGCTGCTTACAGCCTCCCTTAATCCGGGATACACCAACATCCCCATCGAGACCGTCGGCCCGCAGGAGATGATGATCTGGTACGCCGACGACCCGGGGTTTATCCACGAGCTATTGGCGATGACCCACCGCTGGATTATGCAGCACGTTGATCTGCTCGCCGAGTTCAAGCCCGATGTCGCGTACCACTCGGGGGTTTACGAGAACACCGCCTTCTGGTCGCCGAAGACCTACGACGAGTTGTTTGCGCCGCTCGTGCAGAAGCTCAGCGAGCGCCTCCACGCCGATGATATCAAGCTGCACTACTACATGGAAAGCAGCGCTCAGGCCATATACCGCAAGTTCCCCGACCTGGGCATTGACATCTGGTCGTCGCTGGACTCAATGCCGCCGGGTGATGTTTCGGTGGCGGAGGCCAAGCGCGAGGTCGGCGATGATATCTGCCTGTGGGGCGGGCTTAACGTCCACCATACTATCGAGCGCGGCACGCCGGCGCAGGTCCGGGAGCAAGTCACTGCAGCTATCCGCGACGGTGCAGCCGGCGGCGGGTATGTGCTCTCCACCAGCGGCTCGGTCTACGCCGATACGCCTACGGCGGCCGCTGGCGTCCAGACACTCATTGACACCTGGCGCGAGTTCAACAGCTACCCGATATCACTCCAACCCGAGCAGAGACCGGTGACATGACCAGGCTACCGCCTTTTCCCTTCCAGGAAAAGACAGACCGGACAGTCGCGCTACTCGACTCCGCCGAGTTCGAGCCGACCGGCATTGACCGCCACCAGTACCTCGACGTCGCCGAGCGGATCGTGCGTGACGCGGTCAGGTGGCAGGACGAAGAGGGGCTGATCATCGGCCCGGTCTACGGCGCGGAGTTCCCCACGACTACCGCCCGCTTTATCGCCGCGTTGGCACCTCTGATTGGGGCGGGTCGCTGCGCCGACCTGTTGCCGGCCGTCGCGCTAAGCCTCGACGCCGTTACCGAGCAGATGACTCGTCCGCGCGATAGCGACGGTGCCCCCAAAAGCCCCGACTTCTTTACCCGCGACGTCATGCTCGGTATCCGGTTCGTCGGCCCGAAGGTCGCCCCGGAGCGGCTGGCGCGGTGGCGGAATAACCTGGCGGCTGTGCACCCTGACGACTTCTACTGGGGCCACACCCGCGAGGACCCCGCCAACTGGGTCGTTTACGCCATCGTCGGCGAGCACCTGAAGACCCAGGCAAGCATCGCCGACACCGGCGAGTGGTTCGAGCGCGAAATCGCCCGGCAACTGCACCGGTTCACCGCCGGGGGGATGTACCGCGACCCGGGCTGCCCGGTGACCTATGATCTGACCGTCCGTCAGGGCTTCTCCTGGATGCTGTTCAACGGGTATGACGGCGAGCATCGGGCGGTGCTCGACGAGCTTTTGCGGCGGGGGGCGCTGACGATGCTGGCAGCACTCTCCCCCACCGGCGAAGCCCCCTGCGGCGGCCGCTCCAACCAGTTTCATATTGCGGAGGGGATGATGGCGTGCATCTGCGAGTATGAGGCGCGGCGCTATGCCCAGGCCAATCCTGCTCTGGCCGGAGCCTTCAAACGACAAGCCCACCTCGCGCTGCAGGCAACGCTGCCGTGGCTGCAAAACGGCCAGCAGTGGTGGTACATCCGCAATCGCTTTGCCCCGGAGACTCGCCACGGATGTGAGTCGTACACCGACTTGAGTTGCTACGCGTTACTGGCAGCGAATCTGTTCGGCGTCGCCTATCTCCTGGCTGACGACGAGATTGCCGAAGGTGCTACGCCCTCGGATATAGGCGGATTCTGCTGGGAATGGGAGCCGGACTTTCATCGCATCTTCGCGACCTGCCAGGGCACCCATCTGCAGCTCGACACGCGCGGGCAGGAGGGCTACGATGCCACCGGTCTCGGTCGCTTCCACCGGCGCGGCGTGCCCACTTACCTGGGCCTCTCGGTGCCCTTTCCGCAGGATCCCCACTTCCCCACCAGCATCGCCCCACCCGCGCACAACTTCGCCCTTGGCCCCGGCTGGCGCGACGATACGGGCAACTGGGTCTATCTGGCCGACTACCAGGCGAATGACTGGGAGCTGGAAGTGCTGGAAGAGAACGTGAGCCGCGTCCGCTTCGCTCTCACCTATCATCTTCCCGATGAGCACCGCGTCCGCGAGCAATACACCTTGACCGCAGGCGGCGTGAAGATCGTCGCCTCGATCGAACCGGCCTGCGCCGAGATTTGCCTGGTAGTACCCGTCTTCGAGACTGACGGGGTGGTCGCAGCAGACATCACTGCCCGCGGCGATGAGATAACTGCCACGGTCGTTGACCCGGACTGGCAGCCTGACGCCCCGAATCGGCGGTACACCTTCACCGCCACAGTGGAGGGTGTACCCCTGGAGCTCACCGACCAGCGCATACCCAACCGCAATGGCATCTACCGCGTCGCGGTTGCTCGCTGCGGTGATGCGCAGATCACCTGCCGACTGCGCCTCGGTACGCAAGCAGCAGAGCAATAGAGGAGGTCACCAGTGAACAATGTCATCGTCGGAATGATCAAAGTTATACCCCGGGACTGGGAGCCGGAAGTGAACCTGGCGAACCTGGCGCGGCTGGTCGCCGAGATGGCCGCGAAGGGTGCGCAGCTCATCATCACGCCCGAGAGCTTCGTGGACGGCTATGTCGTGCGCCTGCGCAAGCGGCAGGATGACTGGAGCCGGGAGCGCTTCCGGGCGCTCTGCCAGCAGTGGGCCCAGCCCGCCCTTGCCCGCATCCGGCAGATTGCCCGGGACAACAACGTCTATCTGGTTGCCGGGATGTCCGAACCCCGCGAGGATGGCCTGTGCAATTCGGCCTACCTGATAGACCCGGCCGGCGAAATCCTGGGCCGCTACGATAAGATCCAGCCCTGCGAGGTCTACCAGCCCGGACAGGAGCTACCGGTCTTTGAAACCGAGTTCGGCACGGTGGCGATGACCATCTGCGCGGACCGCCGCTGGCCGGAGATAATCCGTGCCCTGGCCGTCAAGGGCGCGCGGGCAATACTAATGCCGACCTACGGAATGAAGGGCACACCTAACGACCTGTGGATGCGCACCCGCTCGTACGAGAACGGCGTCTGGATCTGCTTCACCCACCCCACCGAGAGCCTGATTACCGACCCCGCCGGGGAGATCGCCGCGCGCCTGGTCGCCGCAGATACCGAATACCTGCTCCATACGCTCGACCTGTCCGCGGGCGAGGAACACCGCGAGGAGATGCTGGGCACGCGCCACCCCGAGGTCTACGGCTTTACGTGGGAGACGGATCAAACGGCAGATAGAGGCAGATAGAGGCAGATAACGGCAGAGAAGGCTCACGGGCAGCGTCTAAAGATAATCCGGTATTCCTCGTCCTCGCCTATTTCATCGAGGTACTCAAACTCGAACTCGTCGCCGAATTCCGCGCACCACCCGGCCAATTCCGTCGGCCAGATGACACTGCTGATACGTTCTTCCAGGTGCTCACGGCCCGAAGCACGTAGGAGCTCCCGCCACTGGCAGCGAGTGACAACGAACACCACGCCGTCGGGCACTTCGTCCACGCGAAACATGTGACCGTCGGCCTCGAGCTTCAGGCGGAAGCACGCGGTCAACTCGGCGAGGGAATTGCCAGTGATGCCGAGGACCTCGCGGGCCTTGCGCGCCTGGATCTTGGGCAGAATTTGCCAGACCCGTTCATCCAGCGCCAGGGCGTGGTCAAAATCGTGCGCCTCCTCGACCATCACGAACCACAGCCCGTCCACCGCCGTATACGACCGCCGCAGGTATTCAATCAGCGCTTGGTCTTTGCTCACCCGCTAACGCCTCCCAGCCAAGTTCTCCTTGTGGACAAAGAACCGATTCCCAGAGATGTGCTTCATCCGTAGTTTGGGCGGATGTTGCTTCGGCCACGGGGCGAGACCGTTAGTAATGAGCCAATCCCCAATTTCCTGGTCAATAAGCTCGTGGCATATTTCGTTCCAGAACGAGGGCTTATCAACATTGGGCTTAACCAAGGTCGAACTTCCTTCAAGCTCCAGAACAATATACTTCCACTCCCGCTTGAAGTACTCGTCGCGGTCCTCGACGGCAACCTTGAGGCCGTATCCTGCTCCACTTTCGCAATGTTTGCCGCTCTTCCAGGCAGTGACTGTCATGTGGCCCATTATGAATCTTCCTTGCACACCGTGGAGCCTCGCTATGACTGCAAATGTGCCTTCACGCGCCCCACCAGCTCCTCGCCAATGCGGTCGCGGGCCTCGGGAGTTTTGCCCTCCCAGCGCATCACCAGCTCCTCACCGGTATTTGAGGCACGGATGAGCGCCCAGCCCTCGGGAAGCTGCACGCGCGCTCCATCCACTTCCAGAACCGGGTACTCGTCGCGGTAACTGCCCGCCACTTGCTCGACCACCGACCACTTGAGCGCCTCCGGGCAATCCATCCGCATTTCTGGCGCCGGGAAGTACTCAGGCAGTTCGGCCACGATAGCCCGCAGCGACCTGTCCTGGCGCGAGAGGCTGCCGACCAGCCGGGCGGCGGCGTAGGCCGCATCGTCAAACTTGATGTAGGGATTGCCGAAATAGCAGTGCCCCGAGGTCTCGAAGCCCAGCGGCGAATCCAGCCGGCGCATGCCGGCGAGAATGAACGGGTACCCGCAGGCGACCATCTCCACCTGGCCGCCCCACTGCTCGACCTGGTCAATCGTCGCCTGCGAGCAGCGCACCTCAGTGACGATGGTCGCCGGGCCCTCGGCGAGGACTTCCCGACAGATCGGCGTGACATAGTTATCCGGCCAGACCATCGCGCCGGTGTGATCCACCACCGAGATGCGGTCGCCGTCAGCGTCAATTGCGATCCCCAGCTCCGCACCGCTCGCCACCACGCGCTGTGCGCACTGGGTCATTGCCTCCTCGGTGAGCGGGTCGGGCGAGCGATTGGGGAAGGTGCCGTCGGGCTCAGGGAACAGTAGCTCCAACTCGCAGCCCATTGATTCCAGCACGCGCGGCGCGTTGAATAGCCCGCAGCCGTTACCCAGGTCCAGGACAACTTTCATCGGGCGCTGGGCACTGACCTGGGCCGCAGCGATCTCGAAATACTCCGGCCAGACATCCCGCTCTTCATAACTGCCGGTGCCGCTGACGAAATCACCTGCGGCCGCCTGCTGATAAAGCTCCTGGAGCTGGTCACCAAAGAAGGGCCAGTCGCGCAGGCGCAGCTTAATGCCGTTGTACTGCGGCGGGCGATGCGAAGCAGTGATGCCCATCCCGCCATCAGCCTCCCACAGACCTATCGCAAAGTAGACGACCGGCACGGGGGTCTGGCCGATATCAATCACCCGACAGCCACAGCTCAGCAGGCCCTCTACCGCCGCCTGAGATAGCTCCTCGGAAGAGGGCCGCAGGTCACGCCCGACCACGAGCGTGGTGCTGGCCGGATCGGGAAAGTGACTCGCGTAGGCCTGGGCGATGGTGCGCACGACGTCGGGAGTAATCTGGGTGCCGACCTCGCCACGGATGTCGTAGGCGCGGAAAATGTCGGGGTCAAGGTTAACAGAAACGCTCACCACATCACCTCTCGACAGTATAGTGGACCGTAATCGGTGGTCTGTCGCCCGGGGCCTCAGAGTAATACTTGCAATTACTGCTGCTTGCCTGGCACCATTAGTAAATCCTCTATA
>CAYNMY010000067.1:0-8362 GCA_964398275.1 uncultured Armatimonadia bacterium
CTGGCCGCCGTCTGGCAGCGTGATTACGTTATTCCCGACGACATCAAGTGCGTCGCCCAGGCCGCCCTGGGCCACCGGATAATCGTGTCCCCGGACGTGGCCTTCCAGGGAACTACCAGCCGCGATGTAGTGGAGGAGGTGCTGGCGCGGATACCAGTGCCCGTCGCCCGGTAAGAGGACCCCGATGAGAGTGCACAAGTGGCACATGCTAATCTGGGGCAGTTTGTTCCTGTTCACCGTCGGCTTTGTGCTGCACGTCTACCAGCTTTTCTACATGGCGGCAGCCTGGGGGCTGCTCGCCCCGCTTTCCTACCTGCTGACGCGCCTTAACCTGAGGAACCTGGAGGCATCTCGGTCGCTGCCCAGCCATGCCGTCGCCGACGAAGCGGTTCCGGTGGGCCTGACGGTAGACAACCGGGCCGGGCGCCGCCGCTTCCTGTTCACGCTCGAAGACGTACTTCCCGACGGTCTGGCCGCGAGTGACGACGCCTACCAGGTTGTGCTTGATTTGGGCCCCTATGAGCGCCGCACCTTCTATTATCAACTCGTCCCGCAGCGCCGGGGGGTCTACCGGCTCTCGGAGTTGAAGCTCACCGCTCCTGACTTGCTGGGGATGTACGACTTTTCCCGCCGCCTGCCCCAGCCCCAGGAGCTGATTGTCTATCCCAAGCCCATCGCGCTGCCCAACCTCTGGCCGCCCACCCCGACCGGCGCCCCCACGCGCACCCCCATCCGGCGCAAGACCAACCAGGGGATGGACTTGCATGGCGTGCGCGAGTACGTACCCGGCGATGACCTGCGCCGGATTCACTGGAAGGCCAGCGCCCATACCAACACGCTGGTGGTAACCGAACGCGAAGAACAGCACAGCCTGGCGGCAACCGTTATCCTCGACCTTTCCCGCGGTGTCCACGCCGGCGAGGGCAACCGCAGCACGCTGGAGTACGGTGTCACTCTGGCAGCCAGCCTGCTTGTCCAGATATCACGTCAGCGAGGGACCGCCCAACTAATCGCCTCGGGCACCCACGACTGGAGCGTACCGTTCGCCGCACCGGGCGAGTCGGAAACCGCCATCCTTGAAGCCCTGGCTCGGGTTCAAGCCGACAGCTCCCATTCGCTCCGCGAGGTGCTCAATCACCACCGCAAGCACCTGAGTGGGGCCGGGCCCGTGGCCGTCATCACTTCCCAAATCGGCGAAGATATGCTGCAGGTGGCCGCCACCTTGCAGGCGTGGGGCAATGCGGTCAGTTGGTTCTCGCTAATCGCGCCCCGCTTTGAGCCACACTCGGCGACCTCCGACCGGGCGGAGGGCCCGTACCATCGCTTTACCCAATCACTGCGCCGGCGGGGCTGCCGGGCCTACTCTATCCGCGGCGATTTGAACCTGGCCGCCAATTTGAGGGGGTGGCAGCGTGCCGCCGGCTAAGCACCAGCAGGCCTTGGATATGCTGCCCCTGCTTACGGGGCTATTCGTAGCCTGCATCGCGGCGGCCAGCGTTATCGGCGCTACGGTGCACGCACCGCTGTACGAGTTGAGCCTATACTCGACCATCACTGTCGGCCTGCTGTGCAGCTTCCTGACTCTGCGCGGCAAGGTCAATCTCAGTTTCCTGGGCTCGCTTGTTATCATCGCCGCCTTCACCGGTTTCGTCGTACGGCGAGTGGGAGTCTTCCCGGGCAACCTGCTGTATCCGCCCGAGGTAGTCGTCGAACCGGACACCGCTCTGGCTGCGCTGATCGCGTGGATGATGGCCGGCTTCTGCTTCATCCACAGCCGGCGGGAGCACACCATTCTGTGCCTGGTCTCGGGCCTGGCTATTCTGGGCTTGATGGGCACCGTAAACCTTAACACCTCCACTATCATCTCGTTTTGCGTCTACCTGCTGGCTGCCATCTACACCTTCGCCTATGACAACCTGCTGGCTACTCACCGAATTAGGGAGGCCAGCAGACAGGTGCCCTGGACGCGGCGCGGCGGGAACCAACTTATACCGGCGGCGGTGCTGTTCCTGGCGGTAGCGCTGATGGCAATCGGCGCCGGCCGCATCATGTACCAGGTCTCGCCGAATCTCTACGACGAGGCCAGCAGAATCAGATGGAACTGGCCGCATCTGAACACAACCGGCCATAACGACCCGAACCGTGGCTTCTGGGTCGGAGGCGGCCGCGCCCACCTGACCGAACAAGTAGTTATGACGGTACAGTCGGATATGCCCGCCTTGTGGCGCGGCTACGTGTACGATTGGTACGAAGGCCAGTCCTGGCTTGTCCAGAACCGGATAACCACCCAGTTGCGGGCCGCCGACGGTGGCCGCTACCAGATATCTGACCCGCGCTTACTGGTTGACGCCCAACTCGAACAGGTCTTCCATCTGGAAAAGATCAGCTCCGGGATCATATTCGCGGCGGCCCAGCCAGCCGAAGTCGGCCCCATCGAAACCGCCGGGGGCATCCGACCGATGGTCCAGCTCGTCAGTCAACGTTCCGGGATTATCCAGGTAGCCCCCCCTATGCCCGTCGGCAGTTCCTACCGCGTGGTCTCGAAGGCAACCAACTATTCACCGCAACAACTGCGGGCCGCTGGCACGCACTATCCCGGCCAGGAATGGACTCTCATCTACATCGAGCAGGTGCCGCTTGCTGTGGAAGAGCGCTTGAGCGACCTGGTCGCGCAAGTCACCGCTGGCGCGGAGACGCCCTATGATAAGGTTACGCAGATATTGCAGTTCCTGGAGGATAACTACCTGTACACCGAAGGACCTCCGCTGACTCCGCGCCACCGGGACTCGGCGGTTTACTTCCTGCTGACCAGCAAGCGGGGCGACTGCGGGCTGTTCGCCACCGCGATGACCATGATGTGCCGGCTCGCCGGCGTGCCCGCTCGCCTCGCCACCGGCTTCGCCACCGGCGAATACGACTCCGAACGCGACCTCTACCTGGTCCGCGGCGAGCAGGCTCATGCCTGGGTCGAAGTCTACTTTCCCGGCTGCGGCTGGGTGCCCTTCGACCCGCAGGCCGCCGGCCAGCCGGAAAAGCAAAGCCTGGTCGCCCTGCTGCGCAGTGGCCATTTCCGCCTGGTGGTCAGCAAGATCGTGCGGGTGAGCGGCTATACGCTCGGCGCTCTGGCGCTGGTCGCGCTGCTGGCCAGTATGTTCGTGAACTTCAACCTGCTGGGCGCGTGGTGGCAGGCCTGGCGCACCCGCCGAATTCCCTGGCACCGTCTGGATCACGAGTGGCGCCGCTTCTATCGCAAAGCGCTGCACCAGCACAGCATCCGGCCCGGTCCCCAGCAGACCCCTAACGAACTCCTCGAGCTGGTGCTCGATGGCAAGCTCGTCCCGATCCACCTCAGTGGCCCCCTCCGGCGAGCCACCCATGACCTGTACGAGCTGCGCTATTCGGCCCGGCCCGCTCCCGACTCCCAGATTGACAAGCTCCGGACCCGGTGGGCTCCCCTGCGCAGGAGGATATAGTCCCGGCCGCGGCGAAGTTGACTATGCTGTACCATCCTCGCACGGAGTACTGGATCTGTGCCAGCCCACAGCGCCCAACTCGACACCAGCGCGCAGGTCACGCTGCTCTACGGCAGCAGCGATATCCTCAAAGAGCGCGCGGCCCGACGGATGATTGACGCTCGCCTCGCCCCGGAGGCCCGCGCCGAGGGCCGGTCGGTTCTGGTGGCTGGCGAACTTGGTCCCGAGCGGCTCAGCACCGAGCTGAGCAGCCGCTCCCTGTTGGCCACCGACCGGGTCGTGATCGTAAAGCGCGTGGATGATATGAAGGCCGACGATCAACGGCAACTCGCCGCGGCCCTGGCGCACCTGCCGGACACCACCACAGTCATTCTGACCTGCGCCGAGACCGAAAAAGGCAAGAAGCCGGCAGTGGTGGCTGATTTCACCAGGGCGGTCCAGCAGATCGGCCAGACTATCCGGATCGCCTCTCCCCAAAAAGAAGGCCTCGCCGCCTGGATAGGGCAGGAAGCCGAAAAACACCGTAAGACGATTGCCGGCCCGGCCGTCGAGCTGCTCCGGGAGCTCACTGACGACAATGTGGACCTGCTCGTCTCGGAGGTGGCGAAGGCTGCTACCTACGTGGGCGAGCGGCCGCAAATTGACCACGCGGATGTCGAGGCAGTAGGCGTCGGCAGCCAGCGGGGCGACATCTGGAAGCTGCTTGATGCCATCGGTACTCGCCGCGCCGCTCAGGCGCTACGCGAACTGGCTCTGATGCTGCCTCCCGGCACCGTCCGTGGTGAAGCCCAGCCGTTGCTGGGGCAGATCAGCCGCCAACTCCGGCTTATCTGGCAGGCCCGGGTTGCGGCTCGGGAGGGCTATCGGCTTGACCGCGGCGTCGAGGTGCCCAGGGAACTCGTCACCAAATTCCCCACTCAGCATAACGTGGTCTCGCTCGTCAAAAGCCAGAATTGGTTGGGAAGCAAGCTGACCAATCAGGCCCGCAATTTCACTGACCCACAACTGGCGCGCGCGCTGGCCCGAGTGCATGAAACCGATCTGGCCCTCAAAGGGCAGGGCGGCGAGCAACTCGACGAGCGACCGGCGCTCGAAACGCTCGTCGTGGAGTTGTGCCAACTGTGACCACTACGCCGCAGGACAAGGAAGCAACACCGGTCACTCAGCCCGACACCTGGCGAGACTGGTTACTGGCCGCCTGGGCCGTGGGCATCTTTGGCCTGTTTATCCGATCCGTTGTGGAACTGCTAAGCTAGCTCACAGGGCTGACCGCGCCGCCACAATACAGTTATGATTGACTTGCTCTTCTGGCTGGCAATTAGCCTCCTTGCTGCACTGGTCGGGACTGCGATTACGCGGCCTCTCTCGCCTCAGCTTGGCTCCCCCCTGATCCGCCTGGTGCTGGCTGTCGCGCTCGGATATCTGGTGCTGGCTTACCTGATATTCGCGCTGGCGCTGCTGGGCCTGCTGCGCGCCGGCCCGGTCATGGCCTTACTGGCAGCGCTGCTCCTGGCCGGTCTGTTCGGCGGTCGGCTGCTGGTAAGGATACTGCGTGAGCTGGGCGGGGATGTGCGCCGGGCCTTTTTTTCCTCGCCCTCCCGGATCCTGTACTGGTTCCTGCTGATCTGGGCCCTGACGAAGCTGGTGAGCGCGCTAGGCTTGCCGGCCGGGCTGGACTGGGACGGGCTGGCCGAGCACCTGGCTATGGCCAAGGAATGGCTGGAGGCAGGCCGCATCATCCCGCTGTGGTACGACCACCACTCCCAGTTCCCCGCGACCCTCCAGATGCTGTATGCGCTGGGCCTGCTCTTGCGCGGGCCGGTCACCGCCAAGCTGTTTCACTTCGGCTTTGGCATTATCGCCCTGGCTGCGGTCTTCGAGCTGACCCGTCGGCATATCTCCCCGCGGGCGGCTCCCTGGGCCGCAGTAATCCTGGCGACCACACCGGTTTTCTCGTGGCTGATGGGGGTGGCGTACGTAGACTTAGCGGTAGTTGCCTACGTCTTGCTGGCGGCCCATTTCTTCCTGGAGTGGGTCTCCAGCAATGAAATGCAGCCTGCCGCACTCACCGGCATCCTGGCGGGCGCGGCTATGGCCGTCAAGATGCAGGGCATCCCCTACTTCGGCATTATGCTCCTGGTCGGCGCGTATATTGCCTGGCGCCGGGCCGGGCAGCGTCCGGCAGCATGGCGGGGGCTGGCGGTCCTGGGGCTGCTGGGAGTGCTGATTGCCTCGCCGTGGTATATCAAGAGCTGGCTGGTCACCGGCAACCCCGTCTACCCGTTTGCCTACGGCGTCTTCGGCGGCAAGCAGTGGTCAGCCGCGCAGGCGCAGTGGTATCAGCGCCACCAGCTCGAGTTCGGGGTGGGTGATCTACCGCCGAAGCAGATCACAGACGCCCTGCCCTGGTATCAGCACACCTTTGTCGGCCCCCGCCAGCCGCTGCAGCTGGTGTGGGCGCCGTGGAATCTTACATTCAAACCCGTCCCGTTTACGGTGCCGATTCCGCGGCCGGCGGTGGTCATGTGCCACTTCATCGGACCGCTCTACCTCATTTTCGTGCCGATGCTGCTGATCCTGACCACGCAACCGCCGAAGCTGAAGACGCTGCTGATCCTCTTCGCCTTGCTGTGGGTCTGGTGGCTGTATTCGATGCAACTCACTCGCTATCTACTGCCGACGCTCGCTATGCTGGCCCCGGCGGCGGGCTATGCGGCGTACCGTTGCGGCCAGGCAAGGAGCATCCTGCGGCTGGCGTCTGTGGTGGTGGTTTCGGCGTGGCTGGCGCTGGCGCTGGCGATGAGCCTGCTGCTCGCGGCGTCGGAGCTGCCCCAGGTCCTGGGCACAGTGCCCGCCGAGCAGTACCTGGCCTCGAGTCTGCTCCACCACCCGCTAGTGGCGCACCTCAACCGCGCCGCGCCGCCGGACGCGAAGCTGATAAGCTACGGCGAACCGCGTCTATTCTACCTGGACCGCGATTACTTGTGGGGCGACCCCGTCTATCATCGGATGATAGTTTATGATACAATGAAGGGGCCAGCCGATCTGATGGCAGCGTACAATCGGCTGGGCATAACTCACGTGCTGTATCAGCCCGGTTGGGTTAATCGTCTGTTCGCGGAGCGCGAGCCGGTATGGCCGCTGCTTATGGCTGCGATCGGCGAGGGATATTTGGAGTGTCTAGTGGCCCCGTCGCGGGGGCAGCCGTACTGCCTGTTTCAGGTCACGGAAGCGGGCAGGCAGATCGGTTCAGGGAGGCCGCCTTGATGAAGGTAGCAATTCTGGCCGGCGGTCGGGGCACCCGGCTGCACGGCGACTTTGCCGATGAACCCAAGGCCCTGTTTAACATCGGCGACCGGCCCATAATCTGGCACATTATGGAGATTTACCAGGCCGCGGGCTGCAGCGAGTTTCTCATCTTGCTCGGCTACCAGGCCGACCGCATCGTGGATTTCTTCCTGCACCACGCGCCCTACCTGGGCCATGACATCCAGCTCGCCCGCCACTCCCTGACCCAGCCAGTTGCGGTAAAGGTTTTGAGTCCCGGGGGCGATGCCTGGTCGGCAACGTTGTGTCGCACCGGTCTGGACTCGCCGACCGGCGAGCGCCTCCGCCGGGCGCGACCCTATCTGGAAAATGAGGAGCAGTTCATGCTCACCTACGGCGACGGCCTCTCCGATCTGCCCCTGGACAGGCTGCTTGAGTTTCACAACTCGCACGGCAAGCTGGCTACGATCACCGTCGTCCGCGCGCACTCGCAATACGGCCACGTCTTGCTGGCCGAGAGCGGCGCGGTGCAACGAATCGAAGAAAAGCCGCTGCTGCCCGAGTGGATAAATGGCGGCTTTTTCATCTTCGAGCGGGGCGCCTTTGATTATCTTGAAACCGACGACGTCCTGGAGCGCGACACCCTCCCCCGGCTGGCCGCCGCCGGTGAGCTGATGGCCTACCGCCACGAGGGCTTCTGGGCCTGTATGGACACCTACAAGGACAGCCTGGTACTCAACGAACTGTGGGAGTCGGGCCAGCCGCCGTGGCCGGCCAGCGCCAGGGGAGGTGCTGGCAATGACTGAGGGGCGATTCTGGTCGCAGCGGCGGGTGCTGGTCACCGGGGCCAAGGGCTTTGCGGCCGCCCACCTGGTCAAGGCCCTGCACGCCGCCGGCGCGGAGGTCATCGGCCTGGTCCGCGACGACCCCGGCGAGACCTATTTCGACCTGGAGGGGCTGACGCCGTCCACTACGCTGGTCTTCGGTGACCTAACCGACTACGCTTTCGTCGAGCGCGTCCTGCACGAGTACGAAGTCCAGACAGTGATGCATCTGGCCGCCCAGGCCCTGGTCACGGTCGCCAATAGCAATCCGCTCTCCACCTTTGAGAGCAATATCCGGGGCACTTACAACTTGCTCGAGGCGGCGCGCCGTTCCTGGGACGAAGGTGCCGGGCCGCTGGAGGGCGTTGTCGTCGCCAGCAGCGATAAGGCCTATGGCCAGCAGCTCGACCTGCCCTACACCGAAGATAGCCCGCTGTTGGGCCTATATCCGTACGACGCCTCGAAGGCCTGTGCCGACATCCTCGCCCGCACGTACCCCAACACCTGGGGGCTGCCCGTGGCGGTGACCCGCTGCGCGAATCTATACGGGCCGGGCGATCTCAACTTCTCGCGATTAATTCCCCATGCCATCTGTGCAGTACTCGAAGGTCAGCGCCCGCAAATCCGCAGCGACGGCAGCCCCCGGCGCGATTACCTGTTCATTGACGATGCGGTGGCCGGCTACCTCAAACTCGGGGAACGACTCGACGATGCCCAGGTGGCGGGCCAGGGCTTCAACTTCGGCACTGGCCGGCCCGTCTCGGTGCTACAGGTAGTCGAGCAGATCATCCGCGCGGT